>NZ_DFHR01000018.1:0-204777 GCF_002371935.1 Fibrobacter sp. UBA3718
CACGATCCAGCTGCCCGAAGGCGTTGAAATGGTGACCCCGGGTGACACCGTCACGATCCACGTGAACCTCATCGCCCCGATCGCCATGGAAAAGCAGCTCCGCTTCGCTATCCGCGAAGGTGGCCGCACGGTTGGCGCCGGTTCCGTCACTGAAATCATCAAGTAATCAGGATTAAAAATGCCTAGAGAACTCATCGTGCTCGAATGCACAGAATGCAATCAGCGCAACTATGATTGCGACAAGAACAAGCGTCTTCATCCTTCCCGCGTGGAATACAAGAAGTACTGCCGCTTCTGCCGCAAGCATACTGTTCACAAGGAATCCAAGTAAGGAAGTCCGAATAGGTCGGTAGCTCAATTGGTAGAGTCACGGTCTCCAAAACCGTTGGTTGGGGGTTCGAGTCCCTCCCGACCTGGAAACTTCCTCCGGAGTCATCATGCGTAAGATTCAGCAATATGTCAAAGAGTCCATCCAAGAACTGAAGAAGGTCACGTGGCCTACTTGGGAAGAACTCAAGGGATCCACTCTCGTGGTGATGCTCTTTAGCGTCATTATGGGCTGCTATATTGCCGGTCTTGATTTTGTATTCTCCTGGATTGTAAACCAGATTATGGGTAGGGGTTAATGCTATGAAGCGTTGGTACGCCATCCATACTTTTTCTGGTCAGGAAAACAACATCAAGAAACACATCGAGCAGATGATTGAGCGCGAAGGCGTTCAAGACAAGTTCGGTCAGATTATCGTCCCCACCCGCGAGGTCGTGAGCAACGTCCGCGGGCGTCGTCGCGTTTCTGTACAGAGCCTGTTCCCTGCATACATCATTATAGAAATGGAGCTGGACGAGCTCACCCAGCACCTGGTGTCCACCATTAATGGTGTCACCCATTTCGCCGGAATGACACGCGCTTCTCGTGTCCCTATTCCGCTTCAACAGAGCGAGGTCGATCGTCTTCTTGGAGTTGATCCTGATAATTCCCTGGAAGGCGAGATCCAAATCCCGTACACGATTGGCGAAAGTGTCCGCATCAAGGAAGGTCCCTTCAAGGACTTTGTGGGCGTCGTAGACGAAATCATGGAAGACAAGACCAAGATCAAGGTCATGGTCACGGTCTTCGGTCGTTCTACGCCTGTCGAACTTGCCTTTAACCAGGTCGAGTCCGCCACCGCCTAGCGCTACGGTTTTTGCAACGGAGATAATAAAGTGGCAAAGAAAATCACAGGTTACATTAAGCTCCAGATTCCCGGCGGTGCCGCCAACCCGGCTCCTCCGGTAGGTCCTGCCCTTGGTCAGAAGGGTGTGAACATCATGGAGTTCTGTAAGCAATTCAACGCGAAGACCCAGGATGCGAAGGGCATGCTTACCCCGGTCGTCATCACGGTTTACGCTGACAAGAGCTTTACCTTCATCACGAAGGTTCCGCCGGTTCCGGTCCTCATCAAGAAGGCCGTCGGCATTGAGAGTGGTTCTGGTGAACCCAACCGTAAGAAGGTTGCTAAGATCACCAAGGCCCAGATCCAGGAAATCGCCCAAAAGAAGATGCCGGATCTAAACACAATCGACCTCGAAGCCGCCATGCGCATGGTTGCGGGTACTGCCCGTTCCATGGGTGTTGATGTGGTTGACTGAGGCAGGTAATTCACCGTTACGTATCTGACAGGAAACACCATGTTCAGAGGAAAAAAATACAAAAAGGTTGCCGAGACCTACGACCGTAACAAAGCCTACGGTTTGGCCGAAGCAATCGAAATCCTAAAAAAGTCCGAGGTGAAGTTCGACCAGACGGTCGAAGTTCATTTTAACCTCGGTGTGGACCCAAAACATTCCGACCAAGTGGTTCGTGGCACGGTTGTGCTTCCCCATGGTACCGGTCGCACGGTCCGCGTTCTCGTTTTCTGCAAGGACAACAACATTGAAATTGCAAAGAACGCAGGCGCAGATTACGCTGGCGGCGCCGACTTGGTTCAGAAGATTCAGGAAGGCTGGCTGGACTTCGATTCCGTCGTTGCTACTCCCGACATGATGCCGGTGATTAGTAAGGTGGCTCGCGTCCTCGGTCCTCGTGGTATGATGCCTTCTCCGAAGGCCGGCACGGTGACGGTTAACGTCGCCCAGACGGTCAAGGAACTCAAGGCCGGTAAGATCCAGTACCGCGTCGACAAGGGTGCAAACGTCCATGCTCCTGTTGGCAAGCTCTCCTTCACTGTTGATCAGCTGGTCGAAAACACCAAGTCTGTCATCGACTCTGTCGTGAAGAACAAGCCTCAATCTTCTAAGGGCACTTACATCAAGAGCCTCACTTTGACGGCTACGATGGCCCCGGGCATCAAACTTGATATGGCACTGACGCGCTAGGAGATACCATGAAAGCTGTAGTTAAAAAACAACAGACCGTGGATTCGCTCGTCGAGTCCTTCAAGGGCGCTACCGCCGTCTATCTGCTCAATTACCAGGGCATCACTGTCGAAAAGGACAATGCTCTGCGCAAGGCTCTCGCCTCCAAGGGCGTCAAGTACCACGCTGTGAAGAATACTCTTCTTAAGCGCGTTCTCGAAGCCCTCAAGGTCGAAGGTCTCGACGATCAGCTGACCGGAGCTACATCCGTCATGGTCGGCTTCGAAGAAGACCCGCTTCTGCCCGCACGCGAAATTGAAGCATTCCACAAAGCTAACCCCGATTTCTTGATTGCCAAGAGCATCTACCTCGATGGTAAGCCGATGCCTGGCTCCGAAGTCGTGAACCTCTCCAAGATCCCGGATCGTAAGGGCATGATCGCTTTGATCGTCTCCATCGCTCTCGGACCTGGCTCCACGATTGCAGGTCAGATCAAGACTCTCCAGGAAAAGCTGGAAAAAGAATCGGGTTCCGAAGCCGCAGCCCCTGAAGCTGCCGCCGCACCGGAAGCTTAACAACAAACCACAAACCAAAAATTTTAAACGGAATAATCGGAGAAACACATCATGGCAACTGATATCAAGGCACTGGGCGATCAAATCGTTGGTCTTACCCTTCTCGAAGCCAAGGCTTTGGCTGACTACCTTAAAGAAACCCACGGCATCGAAGCCGCTGCCGGTGGCGCTGTAGTTATGGCTGCAGCCGCTGCTGCTCCTGCTGAAGAAAAGACCGAATTCGACGTTATCCTCGCCGAAGTCGATCCGGCCAAGAAGATGGCTGTCCTTAAGGAAGTTCGCGCCATCACCGGTCTCGGCCTCGCCGAAGCCAAGAAGGTCGTTGAGACTGCGGGCAGCGTCATCAAGGAAGCTGCGCCGAAGGCTGACGCCGAAGCTCTCAAGAAGAAACTCGAAGAACTCGGAGCAAAGGTTACCCTTAAGTAATGCTCCCAGTTCTCTGAACTGTTCTTACCAATCGCCTGCACGTAAGTGCGGGCTTTTGGTGTTTTTTTGCTAACTAGGCTCTTCACCGGATGAGGTATTTCAAATGACAACGGAGCGAAAAAGCTATTCCTCCAACAAGTTCCAGCTGGAGCTTCCGTACTTGATCGAAGTTCAGAAGGCTTCATACGAACAATTTTTGCAGGCCGATATCCCGCAGGAAAAGCGGTTGAATGCGGGCTTGCAGCGCGTCTTCCAGGACATCTTCCCGATTACCGATCCTAACGGGCTCTTTTCCCTGGAATACGAAAAGTATTACTTCGGAATACCGAAATACAGCATCCCCGAATGCCGTGAGCGTGGGCTTACCTACAACATGGAGCTCTACGCGACTCTCGCCCTCCGCGTTTTCGAGAAGGACGGCGAAGATACCAAGCTCAAGGAAGAAGTCAAGAACGATGTCCTTATCTGCGAACTCCCAATCATGACCGAGAACGGCACGTTCATCGTGAACGGTGCCGAACGCGTGGTCGTGTCGCAGTTGCACCGCTCTCCCGGTGTGAGCTTCGACGAAGAACTTCAGCCCAACGGCCATTCCGATTACAAGAGCCGTATCATTCCTCATCGTGGCGCATGGGTCGAGTTCAACATCGAAAGCGACGTGCTCTATGTCGTCATCGACCGCAAGAAGAAGATTGCGGCTACCGCCATGCTCCGTAGCATCGGCTTCGAGACGACCCAGGACATTCTGAACCTCTTCTACAAGAAGACCGAAGAGGTGAATATCGCCGAAGAAGCCGAGAAGTTTAACGAAGACGGCGTTTGCGTGCTTATCGACCGCATTGTCTTCAACGACGTGATCGACGAATCCACCGGCGAAATCATCATCGAGGCGAACTCCGTCATCGATGACCGCAAGCTCGAACGCCTCCGCGAAAGCAGCGTCGAGAAGCTCGTGCTTCTCTCCAAGGAAGAAGAAAACCTCCTCATCCACAACACGCTCGCTGCCGACAAGACTAAGTCCCGCGAAGACGCCCTGCGTTCCATCTATTCCGTTACGCACCAGCAGCAGGACGAAGCTCCGAACCTGCAGGCTGCCGAAAACTACTTTGATTCTATCTTCCTGAACGACCCGCGCAAGTACGACTTGGGCGAAGTCGGCCGTTACCGCTTGAACGCCAAGGTCTACACGCCGAAGATTGTCGAAATTCTCAAGAATGTCGGCGAACAGTTCAAGCAGTACAACATGGACAAGGAGCTCGAACTTCCGAGCGCCACCCGCACGACGATGAGCAAGGCCGACTTCCTCGCCGTCATCGAATACATGGTGGGCCTCTACGATGGCGAAGACGGATACACCAAGGACGATATCGACCACTTGGGCAACCGCCGCACGCGTTCCGTGGGCGAACTCCTCGCCAACCAGATTTCCGTGGGCCTTTCCCGCATGTCCCGCGTTATCCGCGAGAACCTCTCGCTGCATAACGAGGACGAACAGACGACTCCGCGCGACCTCGTGAATACGCGTACCGTGAGCTCCGTGGTTCAGGCGTTCTTCGGTTCCAGCCAGCTCTCGCAGTTCATGGACCAGATGAACCCGCTTTCGGAACTTACCCACAAGCGTCGTCTCTCCGCTCTCGGTCCCGGTGGCCTTTCCCGCGAACGCGCAGGCTTCGAAGTCCGTGACGTTCACTACACGCACTATGGCCGCCTCTGCCCGATCGAGACTCCGGAAGGCCCGAACATCGGTCTTATCAACTCCCTCGCATCCTATGCCGTCGTGAACCACTACGGATTCATCGAGACTCCGTACCGTATCGTGGGCCTCATCGACTTCAAGGATGCAAGCGGCAAGATTTTCAAGTTCCCCGAAGTCAAGTGGCACTTCGGCATCTTCAAGGGATTCGTGCACGATCCGCACTTCTTCCTTACGCAGCAGGAACTTTCCCGCAAGGAAATGGACAGCATCCGCATGAACCTCGACAATCGCCAGCGCGACCTGTTCGACATCTTCGCGAACAAGGTGTTCCAGGTGACCTATGCGGATGGCGATGTCCACTTCTTCAAGAACGGCTTCGAAATCGATGACTTCAACGGCCATGCCGACTACGTCCAGGCTAGCAACGCCATCGAACAGGTCGTTTCCGACTTTATCACGTTCCTCACCGCCGACGAAGAAGACGCGTTCAAGGTGGCTCCGGCTTCTACCGAGCTCACCGACGACAACCGCTTCAAGGAAGAATACGTCATCGTCCGCGACAAGAGCGAATACCCGCATATCCTCCGTCAGGATTCCATTGATATCGGCGACATGGATGTCGAACGCATCGACCTCATGGACGTGGCTCCGATGCAGATTGTGTCCGTGGCCGCTGGCCTCATCCCGTTCCTCGAACACGATGACGCCAACCGCGCGTTGATGGGTTCTAACATGCAGCGCCAGGCGGTACCTCTGCTCCGTGCGGAAGCCCCTGTGGTGGGTACCGGCCTCGAACGCCGCGCCGCCCTCGACTCGGGTACGGTTGTCCGTGCCAAGCACGACGGTAAGGTCACCTTCGTTGACGCCCGCAACATCACGGTGCAGCGCGGCAACATGGTCGACGGCAACTTCGTGCCGCTTACCGGCCTCGGCGAAAACTACGAATTCCTCGGCAAGGATCCGATTGACGAATACGTGCTCCGCAAGTTCGAGCGCTCTAACCAGGATTCCTGCGTGAACCAGAAGCCTATCGTGAATGTGGGCGACTTCGTCAAGGCTGGCGACGTGCTGGCCGACGGCGTGTCTACCGACCACGGTGAACTTGCCCTCGGCAAGAACATCCTGATCGGCTTCCTCCCGTGGAACGGCTACAACTACGAAGACGCCGTTATCATCTCCGAAGAACTCGCCATCAAGGACACCTTCACTTCCATCCACATCGAGGAATACGAACTCGACGTGCGCGAAACGAAGCGCGGTCCGGAAGAACTTACCCGCGAAATTCCGAACGTCGGCGAAGACGCTCTCCGTAACCTCGACGAGAACGGCGTTATCCGCGTCGGTGCCGAAGTCGGTCCGGACGATATCCTCGTGGGCAAGGTGACCCCGAAGGGCGAAACCGAACTTTCTCCGGAAGAACGTTTGCTCCGCGCCATCTTCGGCGAGAAGGCCGGCGACGTGCGTGATTCTTCCCTCAAGGCTCCTCCGGGAATGAAGGGCGTGGTGCTCGAAACCCGCATCTTCAGCAAGAAGGACAAGAGCGACAAGAAGAGCAAGGAAAAGGACCAGGAGACCATCGAGGAGATCCGCGCCAATTTCCAGGCCCAGATCGACAAGATCAAGGATTCCTGCCGCGAACACTTGTTCGAACTCCTCGGCGGCAAGCCCGCCGGCAAGGTGATGGACAACGAAACGCACGAACTCCTCATCCGCGAAGGCCAGACCTACACCGAACAGAATCTCGGCGCCATCGACGTGACCAAGGTGTCCCCGATGTCCCAGTTCGTGACGGGCGACGACGAACTCCAGGAACAGGTGCTCTCGCTCGTGATTGTCGCACGCGACAACCTCGACACGCTGACCCGCACCATGGAAAAGGAAATCGACAAGGTGACGAAGGGCGACGAACTCAAGCCGGGCGTTCTCAAGAGCGTCAAGGTCTATATCGCCAAGAAGCGTTGCCTCTCCATCGGTGACAAGATGGCAGGTCGTCACGGCAACAAGGGCGTTGTCTCCAAGATTGTGCCTGTCGAAGACATGCCGTTCACCGAAGACGGCCGTCCGCTCCAGATTCTTCTGAACCCGCTGGGCGTGCCTTCCCGTATGAACATCGGTCAGGTGCTTGAAGTTCACCTGGGCTGGGCCGCCAAGACGCTCGGCTTCAAGGTTTCGACTCCGGTGTTCGACGGAGCCAAGTTCGAGGATATCTGCAAGGAACTCGAAAAGGCCTACCAGAAGAACCCGATCGTGAACTACGAGATGGATCCGGAAAACAACAAGATTATCGGTAAGGCCAAGCTCTATGACGGCCGTACCGGCGAAGCCTTCCTGAACCCGGTTACCATCGGTTACATGTACTACCTCAAGCTCGGTCACTTGGTGGACGACAAGATCCACGCCCGTTCTATCGGTAGCTACGCCCTCGTGACGCAGCAGCCGCTCGGCGGTAAGAGCCAGTTCGGTGGCCAGCGCTTCGGTGAAATGGAAGTGTGGGCCATGGAAGCTTACGGTGCCGCTTACACGCTGCAGGAACTCCTCACCGTCAAGTCCGACGATGTGACGGGACGTTCCATGGTGTACGACGCCATCGTCCACGGCAAGAACACCCCGAAGCCGGGTATCCCCGAGTCCTTCAACGTTATGATCCGCGAAGTCCATTCTTTGGGTCTTGATATCGAGACCACTGGAGAAAAGTAATATGTCCGAAGAAATGATGGAAAATCAAGAAAATTCCGGCGACATTTCGATTCACCTGGCTGCGCCCGACCTGATTCGCTACTGGTCCTACGGCGAAGTCACGAAGCCGGAGACGATTAACTATCGTACGTTCAAGCCCGAACGTGATGGTCTCTTCTGCGAGAAGATCTTTGGACCCGTCAAGAACTGGGAATGCAACTGCGGTAAGTTCAAGCGCGCCCGTTACAAGGGTGTCATCTGTGACCGCTGCGGCGTCGAAGTGACCCACTCCCGCGTCCGTCGCGAACGCATGGGCCATATCGAACTCGCCATTCCCCTTGCACACACCTGGTTCGTTCGTAACCAGCCGTGCGTGATTGGTGCCCTCCTTGGCCTCAACACCAAGGACCTCGAACAGGTCATCTACTACGAACGCTATGTCGTGATCGACAAGGGCGATGCCGAACTCGAGGAGAACACCCTCATCGACGAGACGACCTACCAGGATCTCGTGGCCGAAGGCCGTTCTTTCGAAGCCAAGATGGGTGCTTCTGCTATCAAGCAGCTGCTCGACAGGCTCGACCTCGCCAAGCTTTCTGCGAAGCTCCGTGACCAGGCCCGTTCCAACTCCAAGACGAAGGTGGACGATGCCATCAAGCGCCTGAAGGTGGTCGACGCCTTCCGCAAGTCACAGATGGAAAGCTTCCGCAGCTATTACAACAACCCGGATTCCTCCCGCGATTCCGGCAAGGCCTGGCTCAAGGGTCTCGCCGAGGCTGTCGCCGAATTCAAGGCCGACTACGAATCCAAGCATTCCGACTTCATCCTGGCCGATGCCTTCGATGAATTCCGTGTCAAGTATCCGAACGAAGTGCGCATGCTCGCGAACCAGCCTTCCTGGATGATTCTCGACGTGCTCCCGGTGATTCCGCCCGATCTTCGTCCGCTCGTTCCGCTCGAAGGCGGCCGCTTTGCGACCTCCGACCTGAACGAACTCTACCGCCGTGTCATCAACCGCAACAACCGCTTGAAAAAGTTGATTGACATCCGTGCCCCTAACGTGATTCTCTGCAACGAAAAGCGCATGCTGCAGGAAGCCGTCGACCAGCTGTTCGACAGCGGCCGCCGCACGGCGCGCACGGGTTCTGCACGCCCGCTCAAGAGCCTCGCAGAACTCCTCAAGGGCAAGCAGGGTCGCTTCCGTATGAACCTCCTCGGTAAGCGTGTGGACTACTCCGGCCGTTCCGTCATCGTGGTGGGCCCGGAACTCCAGATGCACCAGTGCGGTCTGCCGAAGCGCATGGCTCTCGAACTTTACAAGCCGTTCATCATCCAGCGCCTGGAAGAAGACGGCATCGTGTACACGCTCAAGTCCGCAAAGAAGTACGTGGACGCCGAACGCCCCGAAGTGTGGGACATTCTCGAAGAAATCATCGAGGACCACCCGGTGATGCTGAACCGCGCCCCGACGCTTCACCGCTTGGGTATCCAGGCCTTCTATCCGAAGCTCATCGAAGGTAACGCCATCCGCCTCCACCCGCTCGTCTGTACCGCATTCAACGCGGACTTCGACGGTGACCAGATGGCCGTGCACCTCCCGCTTTCTTTCGAAACCCAGCTCGAATGCCGCGTGCTCATGCTGTCCTCGAACAACATCCTGCACCCCGCTTCCGGTCAGCCGATCGCTGTGCCGGGCCAGGACATCGTGCTCGGGCTCTACTACCTCACCAAGCCGCGTCCGGGTCGCAAGGGCGAAGGCATGCACTTCTTCGATTCCGCCGAAGCCATCCGCGCTTACGAGAACGGTGTCGTGGATCTGAACGCCACCGTGTACCTGAAGCTCAAGGCTGGCCGCAAGATCTACATCGGCGCCCTCGAGAAGGATTGCACCTGCGTCCGCGAAATTGCCGACGACAACGGCAACCTCGAAGTGAACGTCAAGGCTGGCGAGAAGATCAAGTTCCTTACACTCAAGGACGATAACGTCATCAAGACGACTGTCGGCCGTATCATCTTTAACGAATTTGTTCCCAACGAACTCGGCTACGCGAACGAAACCTTCGCGAAGAAGGTCATCGCGAAGTCTATCGACGACCTCTACCGTCGCACCGGCAACCGCGTGACTGTCGAATACCTCGACAACCTCAAGGCCAACGGTTACAAGTGGGCAACCCGCGCCGGTTCTTCCGTGGCTATCGCCGAAATGGTGATTCCCGAAGACAAGCAGGCCATGCTCGATGCCGCTACCGAAAAGGTCAACAACATCCGCAGCCTCTACGAGGACGGTGTGATTACCGACGGCGAACGTTACAACCAGACGATCGACGTGTGGTCGCAGACGACTGCCGAAGTCGCATCCAAGCAGTGGGATCTCCTTTCCCGCGACCGTGACGGTTTCAACCCCGTCTACATGATGGCCGACTCCGGTGCTCGTGGTAGCCGCGAACAGATTAAGCAGCTGTCCGGTATGCGCGGCTTGATGCAGAAGCCTATCAAGCAGCTCGGCGGTCAGGAAGTTATCGAGAACCCGATTAAGTCCTGCTTCCGCGAAGGCCTGAACGTGATGGAATACTTCATCTCGTCTCACGGTGCCCGTAAGGGTCTTGCCGATACCGCCCTTAAGACGGCTGACGCAGGTTACCTTACCCGTCGTCTCGTGGACGTGGGTCAGGACCTCGTTGTTACCGAGGCTGACTGCGGTACCACCAACGGTATCGAAGTTTCCGCCTTCAAGGACGGCGACGACACCGTGATTCCGCTGGAAGAACGCTTGCTCGGTCGCGCTCCGGTCGAAGACATCAAGCACCCGGTGACGGGCGAAGTGATTGTCAAGGCTGGCGAACTCGTCACCGAACGTGACCTTCCGAAGATTTCCGCTACGGGTCTCGAACACATCAAGATGCGCTCCGTGCTCACTTGCGATTCCCGCAATGGCGTGTGCTCCAAGTGCTACGGCCGTATGCTTGCTTCCGGTCGTCCGGTCGACCTGGGCGAAGCCGTGGGCGTGCTTGCCGCACAGTCCATCGGTGAACCGGGTACGCAGCTTACCCTCCGTACCTTCCATATCGGTGGTGCGTCTTCCCGTCTGACGGTCGAAAACTGCAAGAAGGCCTCCGTCGATGGCCGCGTGGAACTCGAACAGGTCGAAACCGTCGACCACGAGGGCCAGAAGGTCGTCACGAGCCGCATGGCAGAACTCGTTATCTTCGACAACACGGGCATCAACAAGGGTCGTTACCAGATTCCGTACGGCGCCATCATGCATGTCGAGAACAACGCTTCCGTCAAGAAGGACGAAGTGATGTTCGAATGGGATCCGTATAACAGCCCGATTATTACGAACGTTGCCGGTAAGGTGAAGCTCGTGGACCTCGTCGAAAACAAGACGTTCCGTGTCGAACGCGACGAGAACACCGACGTCGAGACCTGGATCGTGATCAGTGAGAAGCATGGCGGCAGTGCCCGCCAGCTCCGTCCGGCGATCAGCATCCTCGACTCCGCGAACACCAAGGCGGGCCACTTCATGCTGCCTGACGGCGCTATCCTTACCGTCAAGGACGGCGACGTGGTCTCTGTCGGTTCTACGGTCGCTAAGCTTCCGCGTGCCGCCGGTAAGACCCGCGACATTACGGGTGGTCTTCCGCGCGTGGCCGAACTCTTCGAAGCCCGCAAGCCGAAGAACACGGCCGTTCTTGCCCCGATTGATGGTCTCATCGTCATGGGCAAGGAAGTCCGCAACAACCAAGAAGTTATTATCAAGATGGACGACCAGGAAGAGAAAGTGCTGGTTCCCCGCGGCGTCCACTTGGCGGTCAACGAAGGTGACCGTGTCCGCGCTGGTCAGAAGATCAGCGAAGGCAGTGCAGACCCGCACGATATCCTGACGATCCTCGGACCTGAAGAGGTCCAGCGTCACCTGGTGAACGAAATCCAGGCGGTGTACCGCCTGCAGGGTGTGGCTATCGCAGATAAGCACATCGAATGTATCGTCCGTCAGATGATGCGCAAGGTGAAGGTCAAGGAATCCGGCGATTCCGAACTGCTTCCGGGCGAAGAAATCTCCAAGGTGCGTCTCCGTGCCGAGAACGATCGCTTGATCGCTCAGGGCAAGACGCCGGCGACCTTCACGCCGATGCTCCTTGGTATCACGAAGGCCTCCTTGGCGACAGACAGCTTCATCTCTGCCTGCTCGTTCCAGGAAACCACCAAGATCCTTACCCGCGCTTCCATCGAAGGGCAGGTGGACCCGCTCATGGGCCTTAAGGAGAACGTGATTATGGGTCGTTTGATTCCGTGCGGAACCGGTGCCCGCCACTTGAGGAACGTGACAGTGGTCGATGCCGATGCCGAGGCGGAAGAACGCCAGCGCCTGCAGAACGTACATGCCGAATACGATGACTTCGGTTCCGGAATCCAGATGTTGGATAACGAAATCGGCGCTTCCGACGAGGAAGATGCGGAGTAATTTCGACTATGTACTTGAAAAAACTGGAAAAAGAACTATATTTGCACTCCAAAATCTAGGAGATTAAAAGTGCCTACTATTCAACAGCTCGTCCGCAACGGACGTGAACAGATCAGCAACAAGACCGCATCCGTGGCCTTGAAGTCCTGCCCGCAGAAGCGTGGTGTCTGCACCCGCGTCTACACCAGCACCCCGAAGAAGCCGAACTCCGCTCTTCGTAAGATTGCCCGTGTGCGCCTTTCCAACAAGATGGAAGTTACGGCTTACATCCCCGGCGAAGGCCACAACCTCCAGGAACACTCCATCGTGCTCATCCGCGGTGGCCGTGTCAAGGATGTTCCGGGTGTCCGTTACCACATCATCCGTGGCGCTCTCGATACTCAGGCTGTCAACGGCCGTCAGAACGCCCGTTCCAAGTATGGTGTCAAGAAGAAAGGTGCCGCTCCGGCCAAGAAGTAAGGAAGTAGAATATGTCTAGAAGAAGAAAGGCTCTCCATCGCTCCATCCTCCCGGATCCGCGTTTCAAGTCTACCCTCGTTACCGAACTCGTCGGTGTCGTGCTCAAGCAGGGCAAGAAGACCATCGCTGAACAGATCGTCTATACTGCTCTTGAACAGCTCGACAAGAAGGTCGAAGGCAAGGAAACTCCGCTCGAAAAGTTCGAACTCTGCCTCGAAAACATCAAGCCGCGCGTCGAAGTCAAGTCTCGCCGTATCGGTGGTGCCAACTACCAGGTTCCTATGGAAGTCGCTCCGGACCGTGCCAAGGCTCTCGCCCTCCGCTGGCTCCTTGATGCCGCCCGCAACCGCAACGAACCCAACATGGCCGACCGCCTTGCTGCCGAACTCGTTGCTGCCAAGAACGGTGAAGGCAACGCTGTCCGCAAGAAGAACGATACACACAAGATGGCCGAAGCCAACAAGGCTTTCGCCCACTTCCGTTTCTAATTCTTGCCTTAGCACAGAATTATCCTAGAGGGAAGGCTCGCTTCAAAAGCGAGCCTTTTCTGTTTTGTTTAAAGTTAATGCAAATATTTAACATTATCTTACACGTATTACTTAGAACAAGGGATTATATTTGTATGTAGTTCCACAAAACGTGTTTGGAAAAACGATATGAAAAATGCTCTGCTTCTATTTATTTTGACAACCTTTGTTCTTGCTTGTTCGGAGAGCAAAACCCTTCCGTCCGAAAGGGGTTTCGATCGGTTTCAGACGGAATCTTATGCCCCTCAGGTAGAATCTAACGCACCTCAGGCGGAAACGAAAAGCCCTTCGACAGAAAGTACTGTTAAAGGTTTTCCTCCAAGGCCAGCGACTAAAGGACTCTATGACTTTAGCGAGTGCAAAGCAAAATATAAAGTAGGAACAGAAGATTACAAGGGCTGTGTTAAAGCTAAATATTCGAACATAAAATTTGCAGGAGAAGAGAGATGATTAGAAGCTGAACGTAGTTGGGCCTATGTAAGAGACAATATATACGACATATACACAAGGCATAACGAATGGGATGATTCAGATGCAAATAACTTCAGTCACGCGCGATTCAACATACCTGAGCTAATGAGAAAACACGAAGAAAAATTTTCAAACAAATGTAAGTAACAATGTCTTTACTACAAAAAATTTCGATTAGATTTTTTTTAAGAATTTATTTGTTTTTTCTAGTTATCCCTTGTTACAGCAAAGGACTTGCGGAGTTTTGTGCGGAATTTAATAAGGATTCTAATGAATACAGCCTTCATTTGGTCAAGAATTTAAATTTGGAACCTGAGTCTAATTGGGTATTTCCTGATAGTGTTATATGTAATGTATATAATGGAGAACCAATTTGGGAAATAGAGTATAGTCTTGACGCCCCTTATGATTCAGACTCTTCGGATTTTATAGGTGGTTGTGTGGCTTTAGACGCAACTCCATCAAGCAACACCCTTTGTTTGAAGCCTAAAATAGTCAAAGTGAATCTAAATCCTATAAATCGTGATGTCTTGCATATCCACAAATACAGAGCGAAAGAAACATTGAAGCCGTATTATGGGAAAAGTTTCAAGGGCCATTGGAAGGCTCAACTTGGAGGAACCGGTTTCACCTATGAGAAATCATTTGAAGCGACGATTGTCGGTCCGTGTTCAAAAAAACAAATTGTCGCCGAATATTGCATCGATGAAAAACATCACCTTGTTTTAGATAAAGAATTGGATTACATTCCCCGTTATATTTTTGCTTCTGCTAGCGATTGTCATGTTTGCAATGAAAATTACAAAGAAACAACGACTACCAGTGTTGATTATGGAACTGGTAGATTTATACCTGTTGAAGGGGTGTTGTATAAAAGTTGCGAAGACTATGTGCTTTATGAGTATTTTCTGTTACCGCAAAACCTAAAAAAAGAAAGAGCTCTTTATGGGAAAGTTTTGCCTGTAAGAATAAATGCGGAGATTCAAAGTGGAGAATCGCGTCGTAAAGATTATTACGATTTTAATATTAGAGTGAATGGCCCTTGTGAGAAATAGGTAAAATGCCTATCAAATTAATTTTTTTGCTTGTTGTAAGGAGTACTTGTTTCCCTACATACCTTGTTCTTTTAAAGGAATCTATTCTTTTGATAATAATACCAATGATGGTCCCTTGTTTGGATACATGCTTAATACGTCGGTTTACAATGGCGGAACAATCTAAATTAGCCAAAATCGACATTTCCGGCTTCTGCACCGAAGAACAACTGAAACAGATTCGTGAAATAGAGAAGAAGTAGTTTTCTTGCATTAGCACGAATTATCCTAGAGAGGCTCGCTTACAAAAGCGAGCCTTTTCTGTTTCCTCCTGGCCCTTGGACCAAGCCGAGTTTTTATGTTCAGATTTCTAGTGGCGCCTACCGCTGTGGCACGAGTCTGTAAATACTGCGTGTGCCCGCCTCGGGAACATCCAGCGCGTGCTCGCCCGGGGTAAAGTGCTGCACGGCGCTCTGCCACAGGATGCGTCCCTGATGGTCGAACTGCACGACGCTCGCAGTCATGGCGCGGTCAACCTGCAAGAGCAGCTTGCCGCCCTGCTGCCTAAACGAAAACTTGTCTGTAATCCCGCCGGTGCGGATGGCGGTGGTGCTGCTGGACGAACTGACGGAACTTGACGATTCGATAACCGCTTCGCTGCTCGAAGATTCAGGCGCCATCGCCTTCATCTTCGCGATGCCCGCCTTCCATGCGTCAACGGCGGCCTGCGAGGTATTGAGTGCCCAGTCGCCCTCGTTCGCTTCCTTGCTCTGGCTGAACCACATCACCGCGAAAACGCGCGAGAAGTCCGTGGCGAAGTGCTCGAACATGTCGGTAATCCATTCGGCCTTGTTGCCGCCCCTCTCGGAGCTTGAGATTTCGGCGATAAAGAGCGGCTTGTCGATGTTCGCGAGCGCGTTGTACGCCTTCTTGAAAACCTGCGAGAACGTCTGCCAGCTGGACCAGCTCTGGCACGTGCCCCAGTTGTAGCCGTCGATGGAGATGTAGTCCACGTAGTCGTCGCCGGGGTAGTTGCCCGTGAGCGTGGTACCGCTGCCCTGGTTCGAGGCGTTGGTGGTCCATACCCACTTGACGTTCGTGACGCCTTCTTCCTTGAAGATTTTCACGATGTGGCGGAAAGCTTCGGCGACGTTCGCGTCGGTATTGCCGGCGCCTGATTTTCCGACCCCCCAGTCATACCAGTCGCCGTTCGCTTCGTGGAGCGGTCTGAGCCAGATTTCGTCGCCGAAGCCCTTAACGCCCTTTGCATATTCACGGATGTAGTTGTCGGCCTTGCCGTTCACCAGTTCCTGCGCGTTGTAGCCGTTCGCCATCCAGGTCACCACCAGCGTGGAGCCGTTGTTCTTCGCGACGTTCGCGTACTGCGCGGTCGCATTCCAGTCGTTGATGTCGAAGAGCGCGAAGTAGCTGATGAGGTCGAGGTGCGTGCCCTGCAAATCCTGGAACGCCTGCACGTTCTGCTGCGTGGGTTGCGGGTACTGTCCGGGCCCTCCGACCCATGCGCCGACCTGGAAGGCCATTGCCGTCACGGGCGCGAGAATCATCGAGAATAGGAACTTCTTGTTCATAAATGCCTCCGGCGGGCTTCCGTCCGCAAAATGTTCCCATACGCCCTAAAAATAGATTGTGCGGCCAGCGCGGACTGATTTCTAAAACGGATATTTGTACCAAAGTGTATCTAGTGTTTTAGAATATCCTGGAGTTCCCCGATACTGCCGTAAATTCACATTGTCCGAATAAGATTCTCCAAATAGGAACACCCCCTTTATTTTTTTTCTAGTTTGTTTGATAATCAGGGATTGCTGTATGAAACTTTTGAAATTGTGTTGGCTGCCGGTTCTATTGATGGCGATGTTCCTTTGCGGGTGCTCTTCCGAGAAGGTCGAGCCGGAGTCCAACGTGGCGGAATTTTGCGCAGTCGTCACCGATAAAAATACATACAACCTTCATCTTGTCAAGAGTATCGAAATACCTTGGGATTCTTCTTGGGATATTCCAAAGGTGGTTCACGAACGTTGTACTCGTTGGAATTATCGTTTTAGAGTAAGTCCGCCTACCAGGTGCGTAGAGGGGGAATTGTGCCCATTGGTGGGTGGCGGAGGTGGAGGCATTTGTACCTCTACAGGTTCGGCTAGGGACATACAGGTTCCGTTGCCGGAGCGGAGACTATTCCTTAAAAATGATATTTACGCATGGGCGTTGAAAAGGTTCCCTATGGTCAATGCCAAGGATTCTCTTGTCACTTATTTCGGGAAAGAGTTTGATGGGCTTTGGAGCGCGAGTTTACAAGGTGGCCCTAATCTGGAGGCAAAATTCAAGGCGAAGATTGTCGGTTTCTGCGATACGCTCCCTCCTGTGGCCGAGTATTGCGTTCTTCGCGGGGATACGCTAGAATTGCGGTTGGTGGAAAATGTGGATTATATCGAACCCCAGACTTTTTATGAAGGGAAGTCGGGGAATATATGCCATGGAGGCTTCCGGAGCGAAAAGACTTTTACGCTGGATTTGGGAAAAAATGGAAAGGTTTCAAAAGGGCCGTTTGTCGAGGAACTTTCTTGCGACGGGGATGTTCCTGTAGATGCGGATGTGAATATCGGTATTCCGGAAATTATTGTTTTGGATAGGCTCCAAGATGTGCCTGCTGAGGGTGTTGTCCATGGTAGCTGGGAGGCTGGCCTGACTTGCAATTCGGAGTACATAAAGAGGGTATTGCCTTTTAGCATTAGGATAGTGGGGGATTGCCCTGAAGTGGAGCAAAACCACTGGCTTAGCCATGAAGATGTAACGGCAGATAGGTGTCAAAGGGTTGGCAGTTGTGACAATGGTTGTGAATGGGACGAAAACGACAAACGGGTTATGGAAATACTTTCGGAGGAGGAGTGTGCCTCTGATAATTGATGGCAAAACCCATCCCCTTTTACCCCCTTTTCTTTCGTCTTTCGTCTTTCGTCTTTCGTCTAATTTCTATATTTTACACCGCAAAATTTTTCACACTAAACCAAAAGGCTAAAAAATGGCTTCTAAAATCAAATCCGTTGTTGCCCGCCAGATCCTCGACTCTCGCGGCAATCCCACTCTCGAAGTTGATGTTACCCTCGAAAACGGCGTGAAGGGTCACGCTGCTGTCCCGAGCGGTGCTTCTACCGGCGAACGCGAAGCTTGCGAACTCCGCGACGGCGACAAGAAGACCTACTGCGGCAAGGGCACGCTCACTGCTGTGAAGAACGTGAACACCAAGATCGCCAAGAAGATCATCGGCATGGACCCGGCCAAGCAGACCGAAGTCGACGACGCCATGATCGCTCTCGACGGCAACCGCATGCTCAAGAACAAGCTCGGTGCAAACGCCATCCTCGGCGTTTCCATGGCTGTTTGCGTTGCTGCTGCTAACGACGCCAAGATGCCTCTCTACCAGTACATCGCCAAGCTCCATGGCACCAAGAAGCTCACGCTCCCCTGCCCGATGTGCAACGTGATCAACGGCGGTGCTCACTCCTCCGCTCCGATCGACTTCCAGGAATTCATGATTGCTCCGGTTGGCGCAAAGACCTTCTCCAAGGGCCTCCAGATGGTCACCGAAATCTTCCACGCCCTCAAGGCTGTGCTGAAGAAGGCCGGCTTCGACACCACCGTTGGTGACGAAGGTGGCTTCGCTCCTGGCGTCAGCATCAAGCCGGCCAAGAACAAGTTCGGTTACGAAATCACTGGCGTGATGACCCTCGAAAAGGCTCTCGACGCTTTGAAGGCTGCAACCACCAATGCCGGTTACAAGTTCGGCACTGACATCAAGATCGCTCTTGACGTTGCTTCCTCTGAATTCTGCGACAAGAACACCAAGGCTGGCAAGCCGGAAACCTACACCTTCAAGAAGAGCACCAAGAAGACTGTCAAGTCTGCCGACATGGTGAAGCTCTACGAAAAGCTCATCGACAAGTACTCCATCTTCTCCATTGAAGACGGTCTCGACGAAGCTGACTGGGCTGGCTGGAAGGTCATGACCGACAAGCTCGGTGGCAAGATCAACCTCGTGGGTGACGACCTGTTCGTTACCAACCCGACCATCTTCGATGAAGGCATCAAGGCCGGTATCGCCAACGCTATCCTCATCAAGGTGAACCAGGTGGGTTCTGTGTCCGAAACTCTCGCCGCCATCAAGCGCGCTCAGAACGAAGGCTACGCTCCGATCGTTTCTCACCGCTCTGGCGAAACCGAAGACACCTTCATTGCTGACCTCGCCGTCGGTACCGCCGCTGGCCAGATCAAGACTGGTTCTCTCTCCCGTACGGACCGCGTGTGCAAGTACAACCGCCTCCTCCGCATCGAAGAAGAACTGGGCAAGGCTGCTGTCTATGCCGGTGACCCGCGCAAGGCTTGCAAGGCTCCGAAGGCCGCTTGCAAGAAGTGCTGCAAGAAGTAATTTCTTAAACCATTAGAATTACTGAAAGAGGCGTCCCTATCAGGGGACGCTTCTTTTGTATGTAAATGGCGTTTGCGGCCGGACAAAAATAAAGGAGTAGGGCGATGCGGAGTAGGTGGCGAAAATTTTTATCTGGAACCCCGCTTTGTAAACTTTCATAAATAATTGAACTACGCATGGGATGCGTTGGTGCGCCGTCCCTGCTCCTGTGTCCGAATGTAAACGTATTTTTCACGAAAGTGCAAAAACAAAAAAAGCTTTTAAATCTATATTACGAAAGGATTTTTTATTCACGAGCTTTCAAAAGCTTATAAAAGAGGACACAATGATTGGATTGAAATCGATTGCCAGGACCGCTCTTGCGCTCTCGGCAAGTGGAGCAGTTTTTTCAGGGTGCGGTACCGACCAGGTCGAAGGGGCCCTGCCCCGTCAGGAGACACTCTACCTGTCCGGCCAGCAATGGGGCGCCCCTGCGACGTTTAACCCGCTTGCCGAAAGTTGGATGGCTGCCTGGCCTGTTGGCGGACGCTTCAACCTGGTTTACGAACCGCTTATTGTTTACAATACGCTGAACGGCAAGATCGAGCCGCTTCTCGGAACGCTCGTCGAGGAACTCTCGAATAACGACAGTGTCGTGGTCGACCTGAACCCGGCTGCCAAGTGGAGCGACGGTAAGCAGGTGAACTCGAACGACGTGAAGTTCATCTTCACGAAGGGTTCCATCAATACCTCGGAACAGATTTCTGATATCCACGTGGATACGATTGCCACCGAACCGGCAGTTCAGGAACGCCTTTCGTTCATCGTGAACAAGGCCCAGAGGAACAACCCGCTCTCGGTGCGTGACCTTCTCCAGGCCATCCGTATCGCGCCTGCGCATGTGTTTGAACCGCTTATCGCGGAAAAGGGTCTCGACGAAGTCAAGAAGCTCACGATGGACAAGGATCCCGTGGTTTCCGGCCCCTACAACATCATGTCGGCCGACCCGAACAAGATTATCCTCCAGCGTCGTGACGACTACTGGGGCAATGCCGCCCTCCACGAGGGCAAGCTCCCCGCTCCTAAGTACGTAGTCCACCCGATCTACAAGAGCAACGACGCCAACACGATTGCGCTCACCACCGGCAACCTCGACGCTTCCATGAGCTTCGTGACCCGCATCTGGCGCAAGCGCGGCGTGCATACCTGGTTCAACGAACCTCCTTACTTTGCTCCGGGCGCCATGCCGATGCTCATGATCAACACCATGAAGGAACCGCTCAATGACAAGCGCTTCCGCCGCGCACTCGCGACGGCCATCGACTACACGGCGATCCGCCAGTTCGCCGTCTCGAACTACACCTCGACCTTGAAGGCCGGCCTTATCATGCCGACGGGTCTCGAAGGCAAGTTTATCAATGACGAAGATACGCAGAAGTACGGCGTGAACCTCGGCATTACCGACGAGGCCGAACGCTTGAACACGGTGAAGCAGATGCTCTCCGAAGCCGGCTTCAAGTCCGTGTGGAAGAAGGACGGCACGCTTGACCATATGGAAAACGCCAAGGGCGAAACGCTCCCGACGCTCTTCATCACTTCTCCTGCCGGTTGGACCGACTGGGAAGCCATGGTGACCATCGCCGTGGAAGGCATGCGCAAGGCCGGTATCGACGTGCGTGAAGGTTTCGTGGACGGCGGTCAGTACTGGCCTGCCAAGGGAACTGGCAACTTCGACCTCCTGATGGACAAGCCGTCTGCCGACGTATCCCCGTCTCTCCCGTGGAGCCGCTTCAACGAAGTCATGTCCAGCCGCGACTGGCAGCCGCTCGGCGCCTGGGCCGGCACCAACATCGGCCGTTACAACCAGCCGGGTACTCCGGAATTCCGTCCGGAAGTGGACCAGCTTTTGTCTGCAATCCCGCTGATGACCGACGCCGAAGAAATCGCGAAGGCTTACCGCGAACTCAACAAGATCTTCATGGAAGACCAGCCCTCCATTCCGCTGGTCTACCTGCCCGAACAGTTCTACGAATTCAGCGACCGCGTGTGGACGAACTGGCCGACCGCCGAGAATCCCTACGCTCCGCCGCAGCTCCCGTGGATTGCCTCCGGCACCAAGATCCTTTGGAACCTCAAGCTTGCTAAATAAAAGGACGACCAATGCTTAAACAATATCCTATGTTGCGCTATGTCCTGCAGAAGGCGTTCTGGTATCTCCTGACGTTTGTTGTCGCTGTCGCGATCAACTTTACTCTGCCGCGTATGGGTGAGAACAACCCCGTGGACATTATCATGGGTAAGGCAGCCCAGGGCCTCTCGCCCGAAGAAGCCAAGCTCAAGAAGGAAGGCCTCCTCAAGGCTTTCGGTATGGCCGAACTCAACGACCAGGGCGAAGTTATCTACGATCCCGATGTCGACGAGAATGGCAACGTGAAGACTGTCAAGGTCCCGAAGACCGACGAGAACGGTGCTCCGGTGCTGAAGACGGTCGCCGTGCTCAATGAAGACGGCACCCCGAAGATGGAAGAACGCCAGAAACTCGACGAAGCTGGCAATCCCGTGTTCGAGGAAAAGCCTGTGCTCGACGCCAAGGGCAAGCCGGTCATGGTCAAGGACAAGAAGACCAAGAAGAAGGTTGCCCAGGTCGAAAAGATTGCCGTGATGGAACAGGTCGCCGTTACGCGCCAGGATACCGTCATGGTGGAAGAGGTGGTGAAGAAGGCTGACCCGCGCCTCGCTTCCGGCTTCTCCCAGTTCCTCGTCTATATCAAGAACGTGTTCAAGGGTGACCTCGGCATTTCTTACAGCCAGTATCCGAAGCCGGTCGTCGAGATCATCAAGGAATCCGTTCCTTGGACGCTCCTCATCCAGGCTCCGACGATTATCCTCGGCTGGATCATCGGTAACCTTCTCGGTGCCTTCGCTGCCTACAAGCGCGGTATCTTCGACAAGGTGTTCTTCCCCTGCGCCATGTTCCTCAACGGTATCCCGTTCTTCGTGTTCGGTATGCTGCTTGTCGCTCTCTTCTCCATCACTCTCGGCTGGTTCCCCGCGATGGGCGCCTACAGCCCGGATATCACGGAACTCAGCTTCTCGTGGGGCTGCATCAAGAGCGTAGGCTGGTACTACATCCTCCCGTTCTTCTCGGTGTTCCCGATTCTTCTTTCGGGCCAGGCGACGGGTATGCGTTCCATGTCCATCTACGAACTCGGTACCGACTACATGAAGTATGCCAAGTGGCTCGGACTCCGCGAAGGTAAGATCATCAGCTACGTGTTCCGCAACGCCATGCTCCCGCAGCTCACCGGCCTCGCCCAGAGCCTCGGTACCATGGTGGGTGGTGCCCTCATTACCGAAATGATCTTCTCCTACCCGGGTCTCGGTATGGCGATGCTCACCGCTATCCAGCAGAACGACTACGCGACGATTCAGGGCTGCACGCTCATGATTTCGACCTGCGTGCTCGTCGCGAACTTCGCTGTTGACGTTTTGATTGCCGTCTTCGACCCGCGTGTCAAGGCCGGTCTCCAGATGGGAGGTAAGTAATCATGGGAAAGCTTCTTAGAAATCTCCTCAAGTCCCCGATGTTCGTCATCGGTATCTCGATCTTCATCATCACCCTGCTGATTGCGCTCCTGGGTCCCCTGTTCTACCACGTGGACATCAACGCGCGCGATATCGTTGCGGGCCCCTATGCGGGTTCCAGCGGCGACCACCTGCTCGGTACCGACCACCTCGGCCGCGACTACGTGTCCCTCCTGATCGAAGGGCTCCGCAGCTCGCTCTACGTGGGGCTTGTGGCGGGCGTCATCGCGACGACGATCGGTGTGCTTATCGGTCTGTTCGGCGGCTTCCGTGGCGGCTGGATTGACGAAGTCCTGAACATGCTCACGAACATCTTCATCGTGATTCCGCAGTTCGTGATCCTCGTGCTCATCAGCTCCGCCGTGAAGGACGGACGTTCGCTTACGCTTATTGGCCTTATCATCGGCCTTACCGCATGGAGCTGGTCTGCCCGTGCCGTGCGTGCGCAGGCATCCTCGCTCCGTAGCCGCGACCACATCTCGCTTGCCCGCATCAACGGTGCGTCTACGCTCACGATCGTTATCAAGCATGTGCTTCCGTACCTGCTTTCGTACGTGTTCATGGTGTTCATCATGCAGGTGTCCTCGGGTATCCTTTCCGAAGCCTCCATCTCGATGATCGGCCTTGGACCTCTGGATTCCACTTCCCTGGGTATCATCCTGAACCAGGCCAAGGACAACGGCGCCCTTTCGGACGGCATCTGGATTGCCTTCCTCCCGGCGACCATCATCATCACCCTCACGGTGTTCGCGTTGTTCCTGATCAATACTTCCATGGAAGGCGTCTTCAACCCGCGTCTGCGCAAGTAAGAGGTAAAAAATGTCTGACAATGTTTTTGAAGTAGAAAACCTGAGCCTTTATTACCTCGGCCGCTTTGGCGACAAGACTCATGCCGTGACGGATGTCTCCTTCTCCATGAAGCAGGGCGAAATCCTCGGCATCGCAGGTGAATCCGGCTGTGGCAAGTCCACGCTCGTTTCCGGCCTTATGGGCATGTGCATCCCGCCCCTCTACCCCGAAGGCAAGAGCGAAGTGCGCGTTAAGAACGGCGACAAGATGGAATCGCTCATGAACCGCAGCGTCGAGGACGTCCGCAAGAACGTGCTCGCCCAGAAGGTCTCCATGATTCCGCAGGGAGCTTTCAACGCGCTGAACCCTGTCCGTAAAATCAAGGATATCGCCGCCGATGTGATCGCAGCCCACCAGCAGCCGGGCAAGAAGCTCGACCACAAGGAAATCTACGACCGCCTTTGCGAACGTTTCGACCTGTTCGGAATGGACACGAAGCGCGTGCTCGATTCTTATCCTATCCAGCTCACCGCCGGTGAACGTCAGCGTTCCGTTATCGGTATTTCCACCTTGCTCAACCCGCAGATGGTGATTGCCGACGAACCGACTTCCGCCCTGGACGTATCTACCCAGAAGGAAGTGATCAAGATGATCTTCGACCTTTTGGACAAGGGCATCTTCTCGACGATGATCTTCATTACCCACGAGCTTCCGCTCCTGTACCATGTGGCCGACAACATCGCCATCATGTACGCCGGTGAATTCGTGGAAAAGGGCACGGCAGAACAGGTCGTCAAGGATCCGCGCCATCCGTACACGCAGGCCCTCATGGGCGCCATGCTCAGTACGGAAGCGAGCCAGCGTGGCCGTCATCCGGTGGCCATCGAAGGCGCTCCCCCGAGCCTCAAGAACAAGATTGTGGGTTGCCGCTTCGCCCCGCGTTGCAGCAAGGCATGCCCCGATTGCAAGAAGAATACCCAGAATCTCCGCGTTGTCGGTGATCGTGACGTGAGGTGCGACTATGCTAAGTGATAAGCCCGTTGTATTTTCTGCCCAGCGCATCAGCAAGGACTTTGGTGCCGGCAAGACCCTGAAGACCGCCGTGAAGGATGTCTCGTTCAACATCTATGACGAAGAGTTCATCTCTATCGTGGGTGGCTCGGGCTGCGGCAAGTCCGTGCTCGCGAAGATCATGCTCGGCCTTTACCAGCCGACGCGCGGCCAGTTCCTCTACCGCGACAAGCCCATCAAGAACCTGAAGGACCACTGGAACGAAGTCCAGTCCGTTTTCCAGGATCCGTTCGGATGCTTCAACCAGTTCTTTACGATCCGTAGCCAGCTGGAAGACGCCCTGAACATCTTGAAGGTGAAGCCCAGCAAGGAAGAAGTCCGCCGCCGTGTGGACGAAGGCCTGCTGGCCGTGAACGTGGCTCCTGCCGATATCGAAGGCAAGTACCCGTTCGAGCTTTCCGGTGGCCAGATGCAGCGTATGCTGTTGGCCCGTATCTTCGCGCTCCGCCCGAAGGTGCTGATTGCCGACGAAGCTACTTCCATGGTGGACGCCTGCGTGCGTGCAAACATCCTCGATTACCTCCGCAAGTTGAAAGACGAGCTGAAGATGACCGTGGTGTTCGTGACCCACGATATCGGCCTTGCGAACTACGTGTCCGACCGTATCTTCATCATGCACGACGGCAAGATCGTGAACCAGGGTACTCCGGCTGAAGTGCTCGACAACACGACTGAACCGCACACGCTCCGCCTGCTCGACGATATCCCGGAAGTCCACAAGACCGAATGGATCAAGAACAGCCACAGGAGCAAGAAGGGCTAGTCCTTATCCCCTTTGGAGAAAAACCGCGGCGATACGCTGCGGTTTTTCTTTTTGGGTTGCAGAACGTTTGTTCGTTTGCTATAATGGAAATCATGAAGAAGATTTTATATGTAATTGCATTGGCGGCCCTGGTTGGTTGCTCGGACGAAAAATCGGAACACGGCTTTGATGCGTTCACGCCCGAATACGGCGCGCGCGGTTTGGTACAGCACGGTTTTTTCTTTGAAAAGGATTCTGTACATGTCCAGATGGGAAGCCGCGTCGAACCGTATTACTGGATAGATGGCTGGAGCAGGTTCGTGCCTGTCGACGGCGCTACCGGGGCTTACGAGATAGAGCCTTATGTTTCGAACGGACTGATGGAATTTGGCGTTTCTGCCAGTGAAAGCCGCATTCCAAACGGCAGCAGGGTCGTTCCCGACATGGAACTGAAGGCGGCCGCCGACTTGTCCAACGACAGCACGGTGAACGTGAACTACCTGACGACGCTTGCGACCGACATGATATGGTCCCTGGTAAGGGAGGGAAAGGAATTTGCGGAGGCGAGGCGCTCTGCCAATGTCGCGGTGCTTTCCGCGCTCCACATGCCGAAGGATCTGCTCGATTTCGAGAAGTATTCCCTGTATGGCGAAGGCGAGGGCGATGCGATGCTTGCCGCCATAGCGCTGGTTATTGAAGACTATTATGTGGAATACGGTAGTACCACCGCATGGGAAAGCCTGGAAATCGACACCTTGACGGGAAAGTTCTATAGCTCGGACGTCCTTCGTAGGCTTGCCGTGCTCGCGGATGCAATCATTACCGACGACGGCGGGGACTCCATCCGCAAGGCGATAGAGGCGAAGGCGCCCAACGGGAAGGTGGGACATTTCGAAAAGTACTTGACTCTCCTTGCGACTGCCGACGGTAATCCCGCATGTGATGCCTCGAACGAGGGGGAGATGAGGGATATCGGAGATGATTTCAGGTACAAGATGCTGGTCTGTTCGAATTCGGCATGGCACCCCGCGACAAAGGAAAATTTCGATGTCGGGGATATCTTCAATCCGGAGGTGGAATACGGGACGCTGGTGGATTCTCGCGACGGAAGGACATACAGGACCGTGGAAATCGGAGGCTATACCTGGATGGCCGAGAACCTGAAGTACGCGGACAGTGCCGCCTCGGAGAACCTGAAGGGCCAGAGCTGGTGCTACGGCGACGACGAGTCTAACTGCGAAGTCCTCGGCCGCCTGTATTCATGGTCGGCTGCGATGGACCTCGAACCCGTCTACCTGGATTCCGTTGCCGACATCCGGGAAGTGGAACGGGGAATCTGTCCGGAAGGCTGGCACGTGCCGAATCCGGAATTCCGCAAGCTGTATTCCGATGTGAGTTACGCCTCGGCGTTTATGGCGATGGGAACAAACGAAAGCGGTCTGTCCGTGATTCCCTCCGGCTACGGCGTGGCCGAGTATGACTACGGCGACGGCGGGGCAGACGAATATACCGGGAAAATGCAGTATGTGGCGATGGGAGTGACGACGTTCCTGTGGACCGGTGACCAGCAGCCTTATGGTGGGGTGCGGGTAATGTACCTCTACAAGAAGGGGCTCAGCAATGAGCCGGGAAGTAGGCACAATGCTGGCTACCTGCGCTGCGTCAAGGATTACGGCGAAGAAGAATAGAGATGTTTCCTGCTGAAAACGGAACATGATGCATGATCGCGCCCAAGGGGCGCGATTTAAAGTATATTCTGGGTATGGATATTCATAAAAACGCTTCTAGAACCTGTGTGGCGGTATCTGCCGCCGTGTCCCTGCTTGCTGCCGTTGCGGTGGCGGGCCCCCTCGTGAACCAGCTCGGGTTTTATCCCGAAGCCGAGAAGACGGTCGTCTATCCCGGAAACGATGCGAACGGCCTCGAGGTGCGGGACATGAACGGGAAGACTGTCCTGGCGCTCGACGCCCCGATGGTATACGACTGGGACTACAGCGGCGAGGAGATTCAGACCTTCGATATCTCCGCGGTGAAGACTCCGGGAACCTACCGCCTGTTCCGTGGCGGTACCTATGTGGGCAGCCCGATCCTGGTTGGCGAAGGTGTCTACGGCGATTTGGTGAAGGCTAGCCTCAAGTGGTTCTACTACCAGCGTGCGAGTATGCCGCTTACGCTACAGTACGCGGGCAAGTGGGCGCGCGCTGCAGGCCACATGGATGACAAGGTGATTGTTTACGGGAGCGATGCGGCGACTGGTGGCAAGGGCGCCGGCAAGGTCTTCAATTCCGCACGCGGCTGGTACGATGCGGGCGACTACGGCAAGTACATCGTGAACTCGGGCATTACCGTGTGGACCTTGCTCGAGATATACGAGAACTTCCCGAAGTATGCGGATTCGCTCTCCTGGAATATCCCGCGTGAATTCGACAAGCTCCCGCTGCTGCTGGAAGAGGTGCGCTACAACCTGGACTGGATGCTTACCATGCAGGACAAGGACGGCGGCGTGTACCACAAGGTATCTACGCTCAAGTTCAGCGGGAGCGTGCAGCCCGAGGACGATACGGCCCCGCGCTATGCGATTATCAAGAACGTGACCGCGTCGCTCGACTTTGCGGGCGTGATGGCGCAGGCGAGCGTGGTGTACCGCAAGTTCGACAAGGCCTATGCCGACAAGATGCTCAAGGCTGCAGAAAGCGCGTACGCCTGGGCGAAGAAGAACCCGAAGGCATTCTACAAGCAGCCTGCCGACGTGAACACGGGTAGCTATGCGCCCGGCAACGAGGACGGCAAGGACGAGTTCCGCTGGGCTGCTGCCGAACTCTACCGCGCGAAGGCCGCTGCGGGTGCGAAGGGCGACAAGGCTGCTGCCGGTTACCTGAAGGACCTGAAGATGAACGCGTTTACGGCGAACGGTGCCTGGTGGGGCGACATGAACATGATTGCCGCGTTCCGCGTGGCGCTCGATTCCGCCGTCTTTGACAAGGACCTGGTTGCCGCCGCGAAGAAGACCGTGATGAACGAGGCGAACAACCTGCGTGCCGTGGGCGACACGAGCGCCTACCGCCTGCCCGCATTCCCGTGGAGCTGGAACTGGGGTAGCAATAGCGCGATGGCGAACAACGGCATGGTGCTGGTGCATGCCTACCTGCTGACGGGCGACAAGAGCTATCTGGATGGTGCGCAGCAGTGCCTTGACTACCTGCTCGGCAAGAACCCGATGGACATGACCTACGTGACGGGATTCGGCTACAGGAGCCCGCGCAACCCGCATCACCGCCCGAGCGAATCGGACAAGGTGGACGATCCGGTGCCGGGTATGCTCGTGGGAGGCCCGCACCTGGGCAAGCAGGATATCGACCTGGAAGGCAAGGAACCCTGGAAGTGCCCGAACTATGCCGTCGCCGACAAGCCTGCGCTCGCCTACCTCGACAACCGCTGCAGCTACGCGACCAACGAGGTGGCCATCAACTGGAACGCGCCGCTTGCGTACCTCGCCGCCGCCCTCGAGGCGATTTACAACAAATAGGTGTTGCTGCCGCCTGTTGGTGAATGCGTCGGATTTTGGTTCTTGGGACCCTGTTGCTTGTGCAATGGGGTTCTTTCTTTATGCAACGGGATGTTGCGTAAAGAGATATAAAATTGTATGAGATGCTAAAATTAGTGATTTTTTAGTAAAAAAAGCATCTTTGTTGCATGATGGTGTTGCTTTTTTGGAAAAAAGATGTATAATTATGGATGATGAAACCGATTGTCGAATATTCTGATTTCCGTCAATACATGCGGGACTACTACGATGAACGCAAGCGTCGTTCTGTTTTTTCGTGGCGTGAGTTCTCGAAAATTGCAGGTTTTACTTCGTCCTCGTACATGAAGGTGGTATGCGACGGCAAGAGCAAACTCAGTCGCATCGGGGTGGAGCGCACGGGACAGGCCATGGGGCTTGTCGGGTTCGAGATGGATTATTTCCGTGCCATGGTCGAATATGGCCAGACTGAAACCGAGGCGAAGAAGAAGGCCGCCTACGAGAACATGCTTGCCATTGCCCGGGTCCACAAGATCCGTGTGATGGAAGGTGAACTTTTTGAATTCTACGATTCCTGGCATAACCCTGTAGTGCGCGAACTCGCCCCGCTGATGCCGGGGGCCACTCCTGGCGAAATTGCGAAGATGTGCAATCCCGAAGTGTCTGCGGCGGATGTGCAGAAGAGCCTTAATTTCCTCACGAGGGTGGGGCTCCTGAAAAGGGAAGGGCGCGATGCCTTTGTGCAGGCGGAAACATCGATTGCGGGCACGCCGGATGCGACCCGCCTCGCGCTTCGCGGAATGCACCGCCAGATGTCGAAACTTGCGACACCCGCAGTGGACCTTCCCGTGGACGAACGCCATTTTAGCGGGGTCACCATGGGACTTTCGCGCAGGAGCTACGAGCGCATCGCGAGCCTGATCGATGAATTCCGGCGCCAGGTTATCGCCGTTGCCGCCGAAGACAAGGATATCGACCAGGTCTACCGCTTGAACTTGCAGCTTTTCCCCTTGAGCAGGAAAGTGAAGGAGTGTGAAAATGAAGAAGTCTGAGTTGTACATTCCTTTCGCATTTGTCGCCGTGATTGCGGCATGCCTGTGTATCGGGTGTGGGTCCACGGATGTCGCGGGCACGGCCGAAGAACCCAACGAATTTGCCACGGAAAGCATGTCGAGCAGCAGACAGGATTCGCTGGATTACGTGCTGTCGTCCAGCAGTGTTCCGTCATTTCCTGCCTATTCTTCGGAAGCGGTGGAGCATGGGCCGGGAAATGTAGACGGGTCTTCGCGGGAGTCTTCGCTGGATTTCTATCTCGCGCAGTTCGGGATAGATACCCTCCGGTTCGATGGCGGCTTGCTTGTCGCCAAGGCTGAGCGGAATTCCTCTCCCCCTGTGTCGGCGGTCGAACCCGGACAAACTTCGTCGCCCGGATATAGTACGGAATTCGATGGCTCGTGTCCTCATCAATTTAACGCGCGCAGTATCGATGCGCTGGAGGTGTTGTTCCCGGATGCGGCTCTGGAGTATGCGGGCCTGGCCGATTCTGTCAGGAAGGGTATCATGGATGGTGGTTGCGGACTGTACATGATGACGGTCAAGGGCGATTCCAGATTCGTCGGATTTATACTTTCCGGCGTCGCGAAGGATACGGTTTCCGTAATCGATATCGCGGTACCCGGCTGCAAGATGACGACAGAATCCATGGTGTTCAGGTTCCTGTTCCGCTACTGTGGCGAAATGGATTCGTGCCCTGCAATCGTGCATGAGGCTGTCAACGTCGATATGCCTGCGGACAAATGCGCGGAGCTGCGGTTGAATTCGGAATGGTTTTCGGATAAATAAAATCAAGGAGGAGAACCATGAAATCGATAAAGACTTTTCGAGTGCCGGTTGCTTTAGCGATATTCTGCCTGTTTGCGCTTGTCGCCTGTGACGACAGTTCCAGCGGCCCGGCGACATCGGGGGAGGATGTAGGTTCCGACAGCGCTGCCCTCTTGAGTTCCGAAGGGAATGTCCCGGAATCTTCTTCTGAGGCCGAAAAACTTTCTTCCTCCGAGTTCCAAATCGAAAGTTCTTCCTCATCTTTGCCGGTATGCCTCTCGATGGATACTTCGTGCGGGTGGACCGCAGAACAGCTTTGCAATATGGGACAGGCGCGGTACTGCGTTTCGAGTTCTTCCATAGCCGAAGAATGCATCAACTTTGCGCGCATGTGCCAGAACTGCGACGGTTCCGATTGTCCCATTCCTTTTAGGCCCTGTAACGAATGCTATGACGAGGGGGCGATGGCGGAAGACTGCATCACTGGGGGTGTGTACAAGTGCGAAAATAGGTACTGGAACCTGGCAGACAAAAGCCAGTGCCTGAACGTGGCGCTGACTCCGTGCACAGGCGATTCCGCAAACTGCGGTCGCGTGCCCTGCAATTCAAACGCCCCGAGGACAGTCATCGACTGCGGAAGCGGTGAAGAGTACGTGTGCGCCGACGCCTTTTGGACGCCCATGAAGGAAACGCAGTCCTGCACCCGTATAATCGGAGCCGAAAACGGACATGAAGGAGAGAAATGCTCGCGCGAGGATGCGGGAGCAAGGACTGTCGATTGCGCTAGAAACATTGAATATGAATGCTTGAATGCAGGCTTCTGGCGGCAAATCAACCCCACCATAGGGGATACCTGCCTGGTGGAAGGCAGCATCCTGGAAGGTTACGTAGAAACCGCCGGAGCGAGGGACCATACAATATTCATGTGCTACGAAGGCAAGTGGGAAAAGTACCGGGGCGCCTACGAGTCCTTGAGTTGTGTCGATGCAGCCGTCGTCCGTACGCCGTGCGGCGTGAACGACGCTGAGCATGAATGGATACATCGGGGCGACTGCGATTACCAGTGCCGCAATGGCGAGTACGTGTTTGTGCCGAAACTGGCGGAAGAGTAATCCAGTAAAAAAAGGAGGAATGTCATGTTTAAAAAGATATTGTTTGCTAGACTCGGGGCTGCGACCGTAATCACCGCGTTCGGACTCGCCGCCTGCGGAAACGATTCCAGTTCTGGTTCCAACCAGTGCGAAGCGCTCACTCCGGAATGCGGGTACACTGTCGAGGACCTTTGCCATACATATCATATTGAGCGATATTGCCCGGAACAAGGTCCCTCCTCCGTTGAGGAATCCAGTTCTTCGCGCTCCCTGGAACAGTGTGTTCATATGCCACACATGGATCCTGGCGAAGAAATCGTCTACCAGATTCCGATATGTGCGCAGGAAGAAGAGGGAACGATGCAACCCGACTGCAACACTGACGACGTGTATGTATGCCGAGATGGCCGTTGGACGGCTTCCCAGATTGAGACCTGCTCCCATATCACCGACAACGATTGTGTAATTTCGCAGGGGTGCAGCTTGACTCCGTGCATGTCGGGTACGGTGACTGTCGATTGTGCAAGGCATGCAGAATATACGTGTGAAGGCGGAACCTGGACGCTTTCCATACCCTCCGAAGGCAAAAGCTGTCTTGCCGAAGGCGATATCCAGAATGTCTGGGGGGAACAGGCGGGTGGAAAAAGCAACACTTATGTTCCCTACCAGTGCAAGGACGGCAAGTGGGCGGAATTTTACCCCGCCTCCTCTGATGGGTGAGAAAAAATAGAAGGAGGTTCCTATGAGAAGGTTTGTGCTGGCAGCTGTCGCGGCTGCGTTCTTGCAGGCTCCGCTCTTTGCGGCGGGTCTTGTGAAGCAGTCTATCGACACGACTGATGCGATGGCGACGCTCGAAAATTTCGATCGCGGGTTCTATACGCCGCAGGTTTTGCATTTAAAGCCTTCGGGCGGTAAGGCGATTGAAAAGCCGTATGGCAAGCTGTTGCACTTGCGTGCGGAAATTTCGGAATTCAGCAGCAACGCGTGGCTTTCGATTGACACAACGGGCGGGAAACGCGATACGATTCGCGGCAAGAACCAGGATCTCACCGAAGACGCCCTGAACGTTTTGCAGCAGACCTTCGACAACATTCGCGACTTTGGCGGGCGTGTGATTGTGCGCATCTGTTACGATCCGTGGTATAATGGCAGGAGCAACGTGACTCCGGCTCACGAGTGGGTACTAAAGCATGTGGAACAGCTCGCTCCCGTGCTCTCGAAGAATACCGACGTGATTGTAGCGCTCGAGATGGGCATGCACGGCGCCTACGGCGAGATGCATTCCGACACGAGCATCACTTATGATCGCGTTGCCGAAGCGGTGAACATGATGCTGCGCAATACTCCGCCGGAATTGAAAATTCTGACCCGCACAGGAAACTACTCCGCGAAGGTCTTGGGCTTTGACAACTGGGGTGTAGACTTCCACATTGACGGCGAGAAGTTTGCGGAGATTGCGAAGGCCAAAGGCGACACCATGTACCGTGTGGGAATGTTCAATGACGGCTACTTGGGAACGCAATACGATTACGGCACCTGGGGCGCCGACTGCAAGACTTCTATCTGTCGCGAAGAAGGCGTGGCCTGGCTCGAGAAGTACAGCGTCAACACGCCCTATGGTGGCGAGGCGCTTACGACGGCAGATGGCTACCAGGTCATCAATACGCCGGAGTTTCTTGCGTACGAGGGTTTCCGCACGCATACGAGTTACCTGAACATCCAGTGGAACAACAACCTGATTGACGGCTGGAAAAAGACGCCCTTCAAGCAGAAGGATTTCGACTATGACCCGGCGCGGGTCGATTCGCTTTCGGGATTCAAGTATATCAACGACCACCTGGGCTATCGCTTCGTGCTGCGCGAATCTTGGATTACGGATACGGTTGGCGCCGATGGTATTTTCAAGGCGAAGCTGCGCATCCAGAACGTGGGCTTTGGGAACTTGACTCATAAGGTGAAGGCTTCACTAGTTGTTAATGGGACGCAACAAGTGGGTATGCTAGATACTTTGGCTTACATTTACTATGAAGTTCCTCTCCCTGATTCTATTGATTTTATGAAAGTGCATAGCCGCAAAATTGAAATCAAGGGTGCCGATACCGTGATGACATTTGATGGCAACAATGAAGTTTTGATCGAAGCGAAATTGGGCTCCTTGAAAAACCAATCTCCCGAAGATTGGACGGGCATCCCGTTGGAAGTGTACTTGAAGGTCTGTAATGACGACCCGGTCAAAGAATGCATCCACTTTGCGAACGACGAAACGAGAAACCGCATAAGCAACGGTGTTTTCATCGGAAAAGTTGTCTTCGATGAGAGTGTCAAATCCTCGATACCGCGCTCGTTGTCGACCCGCGACATACAGAAGCAAAACGCCCCCTTCGTGCAGAGGGTGCGCCACAATGCGATTGTCCGCGATGGTGAAAAATCCTACCGCCTGAACGGCGCGAAGATTCTAAAAAAATAAAGTCCGCGGGTGTTGACCCGAGTTATATGCGCCGAAAGGGGCCGTCGTACGAGCCCCTCCCTAGTCTTATGTTACGGAATTGCTTCCAGAATCAGCCCGCTCGTCAAGAGTTCCGGCAACACGACCTGCTTGCTCTTATCACCTTTCGGGTAAATCGCGTAGGCGGGCACGCCGGATTTTCCCATGCTGTAGAGCAGTTCGTTCACTTCGGGCGTTTCGCGGGTCCAGTCCGCCTTCATGCGCACGACTCCCGCGCTGTCCAGCTTCTGCAACAGCGCCGGGTCGCTGAGTACTGCGGCCTCGTTCGCCTTGCAGGTAAGGCACCAGTCGGCAGTCGCATCTATGAGGATGGTCCTTCCGGCTTTCGCAAATTCGGCGACGAGCTGCGGGGAGTAGCGGTACCACCCGTCTTCGAGAACCTGCTGTGCCATGCGGGCATTGAAGCGGTCGCTCAGGACTTTTTCGTATTGCGGTGCGGCGAAGGTGAACCAGGCGAAGGCAAGGGCGATGGCCGCCGCAGCAAACAAGACCGCTTCGCGCCAGAACGCGACCCCCGGCGGAGCGAATTTCCCGATGATGAAACTGAATACTCCGCTCAAGAGGACAATGCCCAGGAATAGTACTACACCCGTGTTGCCGGCCTGCTGGTTCACAATCCACAGGAGCCAAGCGACAGTCGCGAGCAGCAGCACGCCCATCGCCTTCTGGAGCTTGACCATCCACGGGCCCGGTTTCGGGAAGACCTTCAGCACGGCGGGGAAGGCGCACACCAGCAGGTAGGGGAGCGCAAGCCCGAGCCCTGCGGCAGTAAAGAACAAGAAGAGTACGGGTGTCGATGCGGTAAACGCAAACCCCATCGCTGTCCCGAGGAAGGGCGCCGAGCACGGCGTGCTCAGCAGCACGAGCAGCGCCCCGGTGAAGAACGCGCCGACAAGCCCGGCCTTGTGGCCTGCGGCATCCATGCGTGTTGTGGCACTACCCGGGAGCCAGACTTCGAACACCCCGAAGAAGCTCATCGCGAATGCGGTGAGGATGACTACCATGAAGGCGATAAAACCTGCGCTCTGGAACTGCATTCCCCAGCCCGCGGCGCCGCCGCCGGCCTTGATGGCGGCTACGATTCCGGCGAGCGCCCAGAAACTCGCGAGGATGCCTGCGGTCGTCGAAATCCCGAGGGCGACGAGCCTGCTTCGTGATTGCCCTGCCTGCTTTATGAGGCTGAACAGCTTGAGCGAGAGCACCGGCAGCACGCACGGCATGAGGTTCAGGATTATGCCGCCGACAAACGCGAAAAAGAGCAGGAGTGCTACGGATGCGGCGTTGTTGGATTCTTGAGTCCCGTTCTCTTCATCGTTTTTTTTTAAATCGGCTGCGCTGTTGGCTTTGGAAATTCCTGCCTTGTTCTTGCCGATGCGAATGTCCACGCTCGCGGGCGCAAGGCAGATGGAGTTGTCGCAAGCCTGGTAGTGGAAGGTGGCGTTCGTGGTGAGGCTGTCGTAGCCGTCGGCAACCGCCTTCACGGGAATCTTAATCTGGAAGTGTCCCTTGAACACGAGGTTCTCGAATTCGAGCACCTCGTTGTATTCCTTGATGGGCTCGGGCCACTTGGGTTCGCCGAATCCAATCCCGCGGGCAGCGATCTCGATGGACGAGGGCTTCAGGAATTCGTCGGCCGCGACGTTCGCGTTTACGTGCCAGTTGTCAGGGATGACGATATCGACGGTGATTTCCGAGTTCTCGGAAAGGGCGCCTTCCGAATAGTGCATCGACGCTTCCGGAGGTTCCATGGCGTTCATGTTGAACTCTTGGGCGGATGCGGAGGCAACAATAGTTGACAAAATGCAAACGATTGTTGCCAAAGGGCAACAGTTGTTTGCAAAATTTTTTTCTGCCTTGAAAAATGCACCGATATTCATAAATTTGACGCCTAATATTTGGTTATGGACGATGATTAATCAAAATCTAGAAAAAACGCAGGCTCGGGAGTGGGTGGAGCAGGCTTGGAAAAAACATGGAGACATCATCTTTCGGCTATGCGAGATAAAATGCAATAATATTGATGATGCCAAGGATCTTTTCCAGACGGTTGCCTTGAAATTCTGCAGAAATGCCAAGGCTCTCATGTCGAGGGACGAAGTCATGTCTTGGCTCGTGAAAGTCTTGCACAATACCTTTCTAGATTTAGTGCCGGCAAGGTCCCGTTTTTCCCCGATGTCGTATGTCGCCGAACGTTCGCCAGACTACATCCCCTTTCGGCTGGAGGATTCTGTCTTTTTCGAGTCGCAGGGTCAGGAAGAAGCCTTGCGCCTGCTTGAAAGGGCGGCCGAAATCTTGAATCCGGTAGAGAGAATGATTATCGACATGACTTTCCTGGGCGGAATTTCTACCGAGATGCAGTGCAATATACTGGGGCTTTCCAAGAATGCGGTCCGCAAGCGCCGCTATTTCGCTCTGAAAAAGATGCGAAACATGGTGGATGCCGAAGTCGATGGGTCGCTAAACGGCGCTACGGTCGCGTGAGGTCTTTTTTGCCGCCCGATAAATTCGTATTTTTATGTCGTGCGTTTTTTGATATACCTATCCCTGTTCCTTGGACTGATTTCGTCCGCCTTTGCCTCTGATGAGTGGCAGGGGTTTGCCGAACCGTTTCCCATAAGGGACGCAATCCGGATCGAGCATGTCCTGATGCTGGCGACCGATGGGGGCATGCGCTACAGGACTTCGGAAGGCGATTTTCTTTTCACGTCGGAGAAGGGGCTTGAAACGTCCGTATTCTATGGGGTCGCCATGGTCAAAGGGACAGCCTATGCCATTTCCGAATATGGCCTGGTGGCGAGGTATGCCGGGGATTCATGGGTCGTCGAGAACCGTTCCTTCCTTTCCCGGAAGTCCCGCGTAATCCCCGGAATGGTCGCGTCGGCCGAAAATATACTGGTAATCCCCTTCGAAGATGTAATCGCTTTTTTTGACGTGTCGACGAAATCTTCGATTATTTCCTTGGAGCGCGTCGCAAACGTCTCCTTGTCGCTCTCTCCTCCTGAACGCATTGAAATCAGGGGCGATTCGCTCTTTGTTTCGACGGTGCGTGGCTCTTTCGTGCGTGTCATGGACTGGAAAAATCTGGCCGCGGACAAGCGTCTGGCCGACCCGGAGACGTGGAAGCCCGTCGAGACCTGTGTCGCCTGCTGGGACTCTCTCCATGTTGTCGTCGGTGGCAAGACCCTAACGGATTCAGTCCTGTACAGGGACGGTGTTAGCCGCATTCGCTGGGTGCTTGAAGGAAAAGACTTTACTTATCTTGTCGGCCCCTCCGAAATTTTCAAGTACGAAAACGGGCAGTTGAAGGATCTTTCCAAACACGAAATCTACCAGCTGGGGCCCGCGTACGAAGTTCGTGCGCTTCCTAAGGGTGGGGCCATTGCTGCGTCCCCCTCGGGAAGTATCGCCTTGAGTGACGGATCCATTTGGAGCGAGCCTATAGTCATGTACAATGGACTTGGCAACGATGTGGAAGCCTATGCGAACCGAATGAAGGTCCTTTCGGTTTTGGATGACGGCGTGCTGCTATACCATGTTTGGGGAATGGGCCTGTTTGTCTACAGGGGTCTTGGAAACGAACCGCACTATTTCTTGACTCCGTGGATTGAAAGTTGCATGGAGCAGTTTGCCGACCATTACTCGGTGACGGTCGGCACTACGGAGGCTCCTGACGGGTCCGGCTTCCTTGCGGGAATATCTGTCGAGAAGGGCAAGTACAGTCTCCTGTATATCACGAAGGATGGTGACGTGAGCTGTGCGACAGGGATTGGAAGTACGACCCGCGCAGGTCCTTTGGTGGCGAAACGCGATGGGGACGACTGGGTTGTCTATGTCTCGGCTCGCGAATCCTTCGATGTATTTGCCATCGGTGCCCTCGATGTCATTCGTATTCCGGCACCCTCCAAGAACGGCGGAAGGCTGGTGGGGGTAGAACGGAAAACTATAGCGAGCATCGACAACAGGACTCCGGTAGACCTCGCCCTCAACGAGAAGGACGGCGTGCTTTGGCTGGTAACGACCTCGGGTGTCGGCTACATGGAATTGGACCAGGATACGGTTCGTAAGCCGGTTTCGATGAATGGCCTCCAGGGCGCAGAATATACGTCCCTTGACCTGGATCCCCACGGAAATCTCTGGATAGGCTCCTCGAACCGTGGCGCGTACCGGCTAGAAGTGCGTCGGGAAAGTTTTGATACTTTGTCTGTGACCCAGTATACGTCCCGGAATGGGCTCCTGGCGGACAACGTCTCGGATGTCGCCGTGGACAAGAAACTCGGCATGGTCTGGTTTACGCATGAAAACGGGGTCTCCCGATACAGGAGGAATGACCTTCGCGACGCTTCGGTTTTCATGACGGATTCTGCGGAAGCGAAAGTGAAGGCGTACCCGATTCCGTTCAGGCCGACTGTTTTCCCCTACCTGACGATAGACAATATCTCGGAAGGGGCCCGTGTCGACATATACAACCGCGGCGGCTCGCTCATTTGGTCGTTTGCGGGGAAGGATGTCCATGGCGGCAAGGTGGAATGGGACGGAAACGGAAAAAACGGCAAGCTTGTCGCTCCCGGTGTCTACTATTACGTTGTCCGGACCTCCCAAAAAACAGTAAAGGGAAAAATTCTCGTGGTCCATTGACGGAGGACAGGAACTATGCGTGATGTGAGGAATATCGGGATATCGCTTTCGTTTGTGAGTGCAGTTGCCATTGCGGCCGTCCTTGCGGCGTGCGCCGGCGAACGCCAGGGCCTCGTATGTTCCGAAATCCAGTACAGGCTCGATACGCAGACGTATTCTCCGGACCAGCGCGCCTATATCGAAAACGAGCTTCGCGAATGCCGTGCGGAAGAAGCGAAAAAGCGTGGCGAAGATACCCAGACGAGGCAGGGAATCTACGAACGCTATGCAGCGAGCGCCCTGGCGGATTCTGTTTCTGCCGATTCCGCGAAAGGCGACATTTCCGTATCGGAAGCCTTGAAGGATTCCTCGGGCGAGGAGACTGTAAGCATCTACGACCGCTACAAGGCGGCCGATACTTCCGCTGCCGATGCGGGCAATTTCCAGTAAGGCGGTCTAGCAGATGGCACGCATCCAGACGCTAGCGGGGGAGTGGTTCGAGCCGGAACTGCCGAACCGTTTGTTGAAAATTGCGGGCGATATCTGCGACGCGGGTGGCCGTGCCTATTTGGTGGGCGGCTGGGTCCGCGATGCGCTTCTGGGAAAAGCATGCCGCGACTACGACATCGAAGTCTACGATATGGCGCAGGACGCTTTGGTGCCGATCCTCTCGAAGTACGGCCGCACGAACCTGGTCGGGAAGGCGTTCGGCGTGATTCACCTTGCCATGAAGGGACTGTCGCTCGATTTCTCGTTTCCGCGCACCGAGAGCAAGGTGGGCTATGGGCACCGCGGTTTCGTGGTGCATACCGACGAAAAACTCAGTTTCAAGGAGGCGGCGCTCCGGCGTGATTTCACCATCAACGCGATGGGCATGGAACTGCCGGAACTCACGCTCTGCGACCCGTATAACGGCATCGGTGACCTGAAGACGCATACGCTCCGCCATGTGGGCCCGGCCTTTGCCGAAGACTCCCTGCGTATCTTGCGCGGGGTGCAGTTCGCAAGCCGTTTCGAGTGCGTGCTTGCTCCCGAGACTGTTGAACTCTGCCGCACGCTGTCGCTCGATGACTTGAGCATAGAGCGCCTTTTCGAGGAATTCAAGAAGTGGCTCCTGAAGCCGGGCAAGCCGTCCCTCGGGCTCCGCGCCTTTCTGGATATAAGGCTCGACGAATACTTCCCTGAAATCCGCCCGTTCGAAGGCTCCTGGGAAGCGCTGGGTGGAATTCTTGACAACATGGCGGAACTGCGCAACTCGAATGAGGGTGGCGCCGCTCCGCTTACCGATGCGCAGGCGATGGAATTCGCGTTTGCAGCACTTCTGAGCGGCAGTGCCGAAACCTCCCTCAGGTTCCTGGAACGCATCACGAACGAAGTTCACCTGCTGAAGGTCGTGCCGCCGCTCCTGGAAACGCTTCGCACGCTTGACCCGGCTATCGTAGGCGATATCCCCGCGCTTCGCCGCCTCGCCGTGAAACTCGGTGGGCTCAAACTCCTTTGCCTGCTTGTGAAAAGCGTCCCGCGCGAATACTTCGCAGGCGGCGCTCCCGCAGGCTCGGATTTCGCGGACAAATTGTGGGAGGCCGCTTCCGGACTCGGCCTGCTCGAAAAAGCCCCGCAGCCCTACCTTACGGGCAAGATGCTCCTGGACCTGGGCGTTGCGCCCGGCAGGCAGATGGGTGAAATTATCAAGGCGAGTTTCGAACACCAGCTCGACGGAAAGATTACGAACGGCGAAGAAGCCGTTGAATGGGCGCGCGCCGCTATTTCCACCGGAACATGCCGGTAATGCCTGCGGGCACGGCGAACACGATCATCGGAATCTGGATAATCTCTACCGGCAAGAAGGCGAGCATCTTGCGCTTGGAATGCAGTTTCCAGGACGCTATCATCAGGAACACGAAATCCACGACGATTTTCGGGGCGATGCTGAATACGCACCACTGCCACGGGCATTCCAAGAAGAGAACGCACCACGGGCTGATGAACATCCAGATGTAGTATGTATAAATTAATGTCAACAGCAGGACGTAAGCCTTGCTCTCGTAGTTCGTGCCGTTGCTGCTCCAGCGAGCGCGCTGATTGAAAAGCTGCTTCCAGGTGTGCACCGGCGCCGTTTCGATCACTGCGTCCTTGTCCAGGTTATAGCAGACCTTCGTGCCTGGGATTTTCATCATCTTGTGGATGAGCATGTCGTCGTCGCCGCTCGAGAGGTTGATGAGGTCGCCGAACCCTCCCACCTTGAAAAACAGGTCTTTCTTGTAGGCGAGGCATGCGGCTGATGCTACAATCGGGTGGCCCCAGCTGAATCCGGCGGCTTCCATCGCGGTGTAGCCGAGCGTCTCGAGTTTCTGGTACAGGTGCGGCATGGTGCGGCTGCCGTTGTTCTGCTTGGGCCCCTGCACAATGCATATTCCGTCCACGAACCTTCCCGCCATTGCGGTAATCCAGCTCTTGCGCGGGATGCAGTCGGCATCCATCGTCAAAAGCACTTCGTTTTTTGCAATCTTGAACGCGCTTTCGAGGGCGCGCTTCTTGGGGCTTGCGATAACCGGCAAGTCCTGCGGTAGCGACAGCACCCTAAAACGCGGGTGCGTGGTGGCGAACTTCTCGAGAATCTCTTTCGTGGAATCCGTGGAGCGGTCGTCCACGCAGATGACTTCCCATTCGCCCGCGTAGTCCTGCACGGCGAGGGCTTCGAGCGTGCGCTGCGCGAATTCCTCTTCGTTTCGCATCGGCACCACCACCGAGACGCTCGGGGTCGCCTTCGGCCCCCTGTAACGGTGCGTGCGGGCAAGCCCTATTATGAAGAATAGGAACAGGAGCACGTAGAGTGCGGTGAGGCATGCGACAATGATACCGCCCATATGCAGAAATATAGAAAATGCTATATTCTCCGCCATGATTCACCCGTCCGCATTTGTAAGCCCGCAGGCAAAAATACACGAGTCTGCCGTTGTCGGCCCGTGGTGCATCGTGGATTCCGGCGTGGAAATCGGGGAGGGCGTTGTCCTGGAATCCCGCGTGCATGTGTATGGAGGAGTCTCCATCGGAAAGGATACGCACGTATTTGACGGGGCTATCCTTGGCGCTCCTCCGCAGGATTTAAAATATGCGGGCGAACCGACCCGCGTAAGCATCGGCGAACGCTGCACCCTTCGCGAATACGTGACTGTCAACCGCGGCACCATCCAGGGCGGCGGCTGCACCCGGATTGCGGACAGGGTTCTTGTCATGGCGTATTCGCATATCGCCCACGACTGCGACATCCGCGAAGGCGCCGTCATCGCGAACGGTTGCCAGATTGGCGGCCACGTGCGCATCGGCGAGTATGCGACCCTAGGGGGCGTTACGGGAATCCAGCAGCGTAACCAGGTGGGCGCCTACGCGTTCGTGGGCGGCACGCACAAGGTGGACCGCGACGTGCCCCCCTGCACCAAGGCGTGCGGGAACCCCATCCGCTACGGCGGACTCAACCTGCATGCGCTCCGCCTGCATCCCGATTTGTTCCCCGACTCCCGCGTCGAAGCGCTCTCCCGTGCCTACCGCGAACTCTACCGCAGCGGCCGCCCGGTCGCCGAAGTTGTCGAGGAACTAAAAAAAGGCCCGGAACCTCTGTTCCAAGCCTTTTTCGACGAGCATTGGGGCGGTTCTCTCGTCCGCCCCTGAATACCGGAATCCGTTACTTGTCGAGTCCCAGACCCTTGAGGATTTCCGGGTACCATTCGTCGGTACTCTTGTTGTAGATGTCGAATCCGACCCCGGTGAATCCCCAGATGTGCCAGGAGTAGCCCAGCTGGTTTGCGACCTGGACAATCGACTTGATGTAGAGCGCCCTGTTCGCGTCGTCCTGGCCGTAGGCTTCGCACCTGGAGGAGGCTCCGAATTCACCGATGTTCAGCGGGATATGCGTCCCGTTCTTGCCGGGGAAGTATTTCTTCGCCATGCTCATGTAGCTCTTGAGGTCGGTCACGATTTTCAGGGTCGCTTCCTGGTCGTTCGCCTTCCACAGAACCTTCTTGGCGCAGTCGGTGTTGTGGCCCTGGTGGCTATAGTTGTAGGGCTCGTAGTAGTGACCGTCGATGATGATGTTGCTGTCCTTGATGTCGGCGAACACGTCCATCTGTTCGAACTTGCCCCAGTTGCCCGGGTCAATCATGATGGTGCGGCCGGGGTTGGTCTTGCGGATAATCTTGATGGCGCTGTCCGTCATTTGGGCGAGATAGGAGTCCGACTTTTCTCTGGATTCGTTGAGGATTTCGAAGATGAGCGAGTCGTTGTCAAAATCCTTGAATTCCTCGGCGATGTTTTCCCAGATGCCGTAGAATGCGGCCATGTATTTTTCGGGATTGGCGTAGAGTTCGTTGAAGTGGTGCTGGTTGATGATGACGGGCATGCCGAGGCCGTTTGCAATCTTGACATGGCGTTTCACGCCTTCGACGCGTTCGGGCTGCAGGGTGTAGGGGGGCTCGTGAAGTGCCGTCTGGTTCCAACGGACGGGCATGCGGATGGACTGGAAGCCCGCGTCCTTGGCCTTTTGGAACCATTCGTCCTGAATGGGGTTGCTCCAGTTTTCGTCGAGGTAGGTGTAGACCTTGCCTTCGACGAAGCACCAGTTGGTCTCTTCCCCTTCAGGGCATGATTTTGTCGGGTCCACGCCGGATTCCCAGGAGTTGCCGAAGTTGATGCCGTGGCCGAGCGCCTTGTTTACGGCGATGGCGCGGCTGTAGTTGGGGAGGTCGTCGCTTGTCTCGGACGAGGACTCTATTTCGACGCTCGAAGAGGAACGCACGCTTGTCTTTGCGGAGGATGATTCCGGTTCAGAAGACGCGCTGGACGAGTCGTCACAGCCTTGCATGAAAAGCGAAGCGGAAAGAGCGAATACGATGTAAAGAATTTTTTTCATATAGGCAACCCTAATCCATCATGGTTGTTGTACGGGTATAAAACTAACTTTATTTTCGGTGATGTAACGGCCTTTTTACGCATTTGTGTTTACTCCCGAAACCATAATTCCGGTATAGGCCTGATTCGGTAAAGGCCATAAAGAGCTATTTTTAGGCAGAGACTTTGAAATCTGTCTTTTTTTCGGAATCTAAGGTTTCGAAAAAAGATTATATTTTAGCTCTGTCTGTATTTGGAGACTCCTTAAGGTATGAAACATATGAGAATCTCGTCTTTACTGAAGTGCACTCTGGGTGTGCTTCTTGCCGTTTCTTTAGCGGATGCGGCCTCTTTCAGTAGCTATCGTGACCGCGATGCGGGGCGTTTTGTCCTCAAAGAAGGCAAGCCGTTCCGTCCGGACAAGGACATTGTCACTGTCGTGATGCGTGAAGCCATTCCCCGCGGCGGTGGATATACCTACCAGTATCCGCGTGAAAACCCCGAACCGGTTCTTACGGACAAGTATGCCATGGAAGGCGCCCTTTCCATGGAAATCGAGCTGATTGCAAGCGACTATTCCGGCGTGGCTATTTGTATTGCCGGTTCTGTCGACCTGACCCCGTACATGGAAGACGGCGTCCTCGAATTCTGGATCAAGGGTGCCAAGGGCGGCGAGAACGCCCTGTTCGTGCTCGTCGACGACGGTGTGAAGAGCGGCGGCGAATCCCTCCAGGTGAAGCTCCGTTCCAAGAGCCTCGGCGAAATCACTACGGAATGGACCCATTTCAGCATCCCCCTCAAGCTGTTCGGCAATACCGGTGTCTACTGGGATGCGAAGAACACCCGCGAAGTGATGCTCCCCTTCAACTGGGCCAATTTCAAGGGTTTCCGTATCGAAGTCCGCAAGGATGAAAACGAATATTTCAAGGTCTGGATTGACGATGTCGTCATCAAGAAACATGGCAAGGCTTACGAAGGCCCGGCCTATTACCCGTTCCGCAACGAGATTTAAGAGGGTTTTATGCGTAATTTAATTGTTGCTATGTTGCTTTCTTCCTCGTTCCTGCTGGCCCAGGAATCCGAGGAAATCGATGCCGCAGAAAGCTCCCAGAGCGAGGCCCCTGCAGTAGAGGAACCTGCCTCCGAGGAAGCTCCCGAAGCGGTTGCCGAGGCCGAACCCGAACAGGCGGTCGAAGCTGCCGCCGAACCCGCCCCTGAACCCGAACCGGTAGCCGAGGCCGAACCTGCGGCTCCTGCCGAAGAACCCAAGGCGGAAGGCGCTGCCGTGGAAACGGCTCCTGCGAAGGAACCTTCCATAGCCCCGGTCTACGTGCCTAAGGAAATGACCTCGGAACAGCGCGTTGCCGCTATCGAGGAAAACCTGGATACCCTCGCGAACAACATGGAATCCACCTTGCTTGGCAAGGACGACGCCCCGCTCGCCGTTTCCGGTTACATGGCGTTCCGTGTCAAGAACTTCGATTATACCGAAATCGCCCCCGTCTATGGCGACGACAAGGCCCGCACTCTCGTGGATGCTACCTTGAAGATGAACATGGTCCTCATGCCGAACTCCTACATGACGCTCTGGACCAACATGACGTTCCCCTTCGACCTGACCGGCCTCTACACCAACTACCTGGCCGACCACCCGAACACCAACCCGAGTTTCCACTGGGAACGCGTCCCGTTCGACCACAACACCGACTACACGCCGGCTTCGATTGAAGAAGAAATGAACTTCGGCGTCGATATCCGTTCGTCCGTGTTTGGCGCCTACGTGACTGCGGGCGGCGTAATCTGGGCCTGCGCTTCTCCCCTTACCATGTGGGAACGCGAGACGATGCCCCGCTTTGCCTGGCAGTACGAGACCTTCGAAGAAGAAAAGACGGTTTCTACCTACTATAAGGAAAAGTCCTTCAAGCCTGTCAAGGAAGGCGGCCGTGCCTTCTGGACCAACCGCTCGTTCGGTGGCGTGTTCATGAACGTGTACAACATGCCCTTCGGCCTTGTCGCCCAGGCGATGATTTCGCAGCCCAAGGACATGGATGCCGGCACTCGCGATGGTCTGCGCCTCTACGGTGGCCAGCCCAGCGAACTTGAGATGGACGGTAACTACGACTTCCGCGGCGATGTCTACCACGCAAGACTTGCGAAGACGAAGCTCTTCGACGGCATGACGCTCGGCGCGAACTACATGGGCGTGTTCTACGACAAGGGCCTTATCGACGAAGACGAATTCGCCGGTCCCTGGACAAAGCTCAAGTTCGATGGCGAACCGCACCTGGAAAACAACCAGATCGTGACGATGGATATCAAGGGAAACATCAACCCGAAGTTCTACTTGATGGCCGATGTGGGCTTGAGCTGGGATGATTCGACCTACTTCCATAACGCAGGCACCGAGAACAAGCGCTCCTACAACCGCGACTCCAGTTCTTCCGCCACGTCGAGCCCTGGATTCGGCCTCTATGTCAAGATTCAGGACAAGCACCTCGAATGGCTGCCGACAACTGTCGAAGCCGTCTATTTCTCCAAGGATTTCTTCTCTCCCTACGGCATTACGGATCCGTCCCGCTTCCGCAGCTGGCGCAAGGATGAATTCTACCTGAACGGTGGTTCCCTGCGCTACGGCCCCAACATGGCCGGTGTGAACGTGAAGTTCGAACCCGAATTCAACCGCGGCCGCCTGGGTGTCCAGTACGGTCAGCATCGCCAGATTGCAAAGGGCAAGGACGTGCTTCTGTTCAACTACCGCTTGAACGGCCGCAACATGTGGGAAAGCTCCAACTCCTGGACCAAGTACAACGCCCTCTTCTGGGCGGACTCGGGTAACTCCACGGCCCCGAACGGCTACGTGAACCGTGCCGGCGTGCTGACCCCGGCCCGCAAGATGGAACGCCAGCGCGGCGGCCTCTACGGCGGAACCTGGGAACTCTGGGAATCCTTCGTTGCCTATGAAAATGCGGACCAGCTCAAGACCGAGACCGTGCCCGAACACGTCAAGTGGTCGACCTACCTCTCCATTGATGGTGGCTACGATATTGGCCACTGGGTCGGAACGGAACGCAACCTGATGATGGCCGGCTATGTCTCCATCTCGGGCATTTCCAAGACCTTTGCCCCGATCGCCTACAGCGAAGAACAGTCCGACATGATGCTCTGGAGCTTCTACGGTTTGTTCGAACCGACGTTCGCCCTGACACCGACGATTCACCTGGTTGGCCAGGTCGGCTTTGAATGCTGGCGTTCCCAGTATGGCTACACCGTGCAGGATGCAAACGTGTCGGTCGGCGGCATCAACAGCGCCGGCGCTTACGGCAGCCTGATTCCGACAACCCAGACGACTTACACGAAGGCTCCTCTCAGCTACTACCAGACAGCTCTCGGTATCGGTTTCGACTGGGACTTCTCTGCCCGTGCCGGTTTGCACATGCGCTACAAGTGGGCAACGCATACGGATAACTACGTTCCCGAAAACAACTGGAGCGGTCACTTCATCACCGCCGAAACAAAGGTTTGGTTCTAAGGGGTTAATGGTATGAAAATGATGTATAAAATATTGTTATCTCTCCTTGTCACTGCTTCTGTCGCGTCCGCACAGTCGGATTACGAGATGAACCAGCTGTTGAAAGCGAAGCAGGATTCCCTTGAAGCAAAGCGCGGCCTGGAAATAGGCGGAAGCGTTAAGGGCTTGCTCGTCAACTCCTACATGTCTTCCGACCAGGAGAAGGCCGAAATTAACAAGATGCCCAATGTCGAGCGCTCCCAGTTCGTGACGGCCGACTTGGACTTCCATTTCCGCCCCTACGACGCGGCCCGTTTCAACATGATTCTCCGCTTCCAGGCGGGCATGCAGAACTACTTCGCGAATTCCGCGAAGAGCATCTCGGTCGCATGGTTGAATATCGAGGGCAATGTCGGAAAGGACTTCTACTGGGTGGTCGGTGACTTCCGCCAGCAGTACAGCCCCCTGACCTTGTTCTCCCCGTCGGGTATCGATGGACTCCTTTACGAGCCGCTGATTTTCACCAGGGGCCGCGACATGGCGATAAGCGATGCCATGATCGAAGGCAACCAGCGTAACCTGCAGGGTATGAACCTCCAGTTCCGCCACGACTTTGGCGGCTACGCCGGTGAACTCCGCGCGGAAGGCATCTTTGCCCGTCTCCGCCGCGTTCAGCTGCTCGACTTCTCGGGTGCGAACGGCAACCTCCTGCCGAACGGTGGCGATCCCATCATCAACAACGGTATGATTTATCCGGGCTCCTACCAGTCCGCCAACATGGACAAGTGGCTGTTGAGCGGAAACTTTGAATACCTGCCGGTCAACAAGAACGTCTTCGTCGGCTTTACCGGCATGTACGTGTTCGACGACAGTTCCTCGTTCACGCTCACTTCCCGTCCGGAATATCACGAATTGATTGTTAACGGCCAGCTGCAGTATGCGACCGACACGGAATTGATGGACAAGGTCAACAACCCGACCCAGTTCAGTGCCGGCAAATACCAGACGGCCCTTATCAACCCGCTTGAAACGGAACCGCAGCGCACCACGATTATGGCTGGCCGCGTCGGTGCCGATGTCGCCGGAATCATGAAGAATAGCGCGCTCACCTTGGACGTGATGGGCGAATTCGCCATGTCCAACGACAAGCTCTACGAATACGTGACGGTCGTGGATCCCACGACGGGCGCTCCTGCGGTTGACCCTGCGACGGGCGCTGCCGTTATCCAGAGAAACGAAATCGACGACAACGGCATGGCTATCCTCGCGACTTTGAACGCGGGCTACAAGCTGCCGATGGGCCTCGACCTTCAGCTTTCCGTGAACTACATCAAGAACGACAGCAACTGGTACAACAACCTTGCCCAGTCTCCGCAGTTCTTCGCTTCGCGCATCCTGAATACGGACAAGGACGGGAACACGATCCGTTTCGGCGTGAATTCCCCGCTCTACTCCACCTTCGGAGCCCTGTATTACTTCGACCCGAAGTTTACTCCGGTTTCTACCCAGCTCGCGAATACCGACGACCCGACAATCAAGGGCCAGACCAACAGCTACAACATTGCTCCGTTCAACAAGAATTCCTGGAGCAACTACGTGTACACCCGCAAGGAGCTGATGCTTTTGAGCACGATGCTTGACCCCGCGGTGCAGATGAGCCTGCCCAACGGTCTTGCGACTCCGAACAGGAACGGTATCAAGGCCGACCTCAAGGTGGGCTTCAAGGACTTCGTGGAAGTCGGCGCCCTGTTCTCGATGCTCAACCAGGACAAGAGCGACAACGTCATCATGAAGGAAGCCCAGTTCATGGAATACGGTGCCGGGCTCAAGTTCGATGTCTTCAAGATGCTTAACTTTAGCCGCCCGCTCGAACTTTCCGGAAGCTACAAGCATTCCGTGAAGACCCAGGAATTGACGGACGATGGCAAGGCCATCCTCCCTGTCCCCGACAAGGGTGAGCTGAGCCTCGACTTCATCAATGCCGGGCTCTATATCCAGTACATGCCGCGCCTCGGCTTTAGCGCCGGCCTGCAGATGATCGACATGACTCTCGATGCGGTTTCTTCCATGAGGGGCGCTCCGGGATATGTGAATCCGCTCCTGAAGGGCAAGCAGATGCAGTGGATGGCCGGTCTCGACTACACGGTGGGTGACGGCGTCTACCTGGCCCTGAACTACGGCTGGATTACGACTGAAAATACCTACAATACGACTTCCGGAGTTCTCGGATCCAACATGCCGGATTACGCCGATATCATGGTGCGCGATGCCGATGGCAACGTGGTGAAGGACCCCGAGAGCGGCAAGAACGTCACTGTTCCTGAATATACGCACAAATTCTCCCAAGCTGTGGTTCAAGCAGTCTTGAACGTCAAATTTTAAGGGGGACGCAAGATGAAATGGTATAAGGATATGTTTAAGATGACCTCCAAGATTTCGCTTCTCCTGTGCGGAGCCATGGCCTTTGCCTATGCCGAGGATTCTACCTTGGTAGAAAAGCAGAAGAGCCTTGTCGGAACGCTTGATTCTGCCAATGCTTCCGTGATGGGGCTTCGCGTGGGTGGTACGGCCAAGGCCGGCGTCCTTTCTTCTACGCTGAGTTCCGACCAGCTCCTGGGCGGGATGGATTCTCGCGAAAGCCAGGCGTTCTCCGATGTGAACTTGGTGGTGAAGGCTCGCCCGAGCGAAGAGACCGAAGCGAAGGTCGAACTCCGCCTGCACAAGGATTGGCAGACGGCCTACGAAGAATCGGTGAACCCGATCATCGGCCACTGGTTCAGCTATGACGGCAAGATCCTGAACAAGCACGTCGACTTCAATTTGGGATACATGCGCGTCGGCTATACCCCGCTGACGATTTACGTGCCACAGACCGAAATCCTCCAGGAACCGGAGATTTTCGCGTCCAAGCGAGTGGATGCACTTGCCATGCGCTCCCTGGATACGTCTTCCAACCGCCTGCTGCAGGGCCTCAACTTCAAGTACAACAGCTTCGATCTCGGCCCCCTCTCCAATCTCTATGTGCAGATGACGGGTGCCCGTATCCGTAACATCGCCAAGAAGAACGACGAAGTGTTCTTCGACTTCGACTGGAGCGACCGCTACCTTGCCGGCGCCAACCTCGGCGTCGAAGCGTTCGGCGTGACCCTCGGCGGAAACTTCGTCTACACGTTCGACCGCGAGAAGACATCGCGTTCCCGCGACGACTCCCACATTGCGGCAATGTACTACGAAGACAACATGGTCTATTCCGGAATCTTGAACTATGATTCCAAGGACCTGATCATGGGCGGTGCGCTGCATGCGGGCTTGAAGTCCGAAATCGCGGGCTCCCGCTGGACCTACAGCGAAGACGCCTACCGCCAGGATACAATTGAATCTTTGGGCGTCTACGGCATCGGCTACGAAAAGTTCGACGAGAACGGCTTTGTTCACGACGATACGAACGCTATCGACTACGATACGCTCTTCTATGTTTACAAGAATACGACGACCGAATACAACTGGCACAAGAGCAAGATTGACGAACGCAAGGGCATGGCCATCAACGTGTCGCCCTATGTGAACGGCACCATTGCAAAAATCAAGTTCGATGTGCTGGGAACCATCGTGATGAACGATGAGGAGTTTTGGTCCGAACAGGCTGCGTCCAGCTACTACGAAGGCAACACGTCCATCCTTAACGGCGAAGCGCTGATTACGGGTGCGAACGAGGCCGTCGTGGAACGTTTCCGTTACGGAAGCCTCGAGAACATGTACTTCGCCCTCTACAACACCAACGTGCTGCAACAGCAGAACTTGATGAGCAAGAACGAAGGGGCAGCCATACTCGACCAGGGCGATGCTACTCATCAGAGAAAGGACTCCTACTACACCTTCGGCCGCCTGAACAACAACTACAAGCTGGGCCACTTCTACAAGAACGGCTACAACGCGGTCGCCTACAAGTACCAGGAATACCTGGCGGCGAAGGAATTCGTGGACCCGTCCGTGAACATGGCGATGCCCATGGGCCTTGCCACTCCGGACCGCAAGGGTTTTGCCGTGAGCGCGAATGCCGGCTGGAACGATGTCGTGACCTTGAACCTCCGCTTCTCGAAGTATAATGCGGAAGCTTCCGACAACGACTTCACGACCATCGGTGCCGGGCTCGGCTTCAATGCGGCTCCGCTCCTTGGCCTCGACCGCCGCCTGATCCTCCAGGGCTCCTTCGAAAGCAGCGAAGAGAGCGCAAACCTCAAGCGCAAGACATCCCGCTTCGTGGGCGGCCTCACGGCCGATGTCTGGGGCCCGTTCTCGGTCCTCGGCGGCTTGCAGATGCTCACGAAGGAATTCGGCGATAACGGCCTCGCCTTGAACGAAGCCGGTACGGTTGTCATCAACGACGTGAACGAAATGCTCGCCATGGGCGGCCTCCAGATCAAGCTTGCCGCCGGTGCGAAGCTCGACCTGCAGGGTGGCCTCATGACCAACAAGGTCAACTACACGGTGAACGGCCTTGCCGAAGATGGTGTGACTCCTGTTTCTGCAGGTGCAGAACTGAGCTTGGACAAACTGTTGCTCATGGGCAACGTTACGATTTTGTTCTAGGAGATGGATATGAATACGAAACTTAAACTTGGTTTGGGTCTGGGCTTGGCTCTCGTGCTTGGGGCCTGCTCTGCAGATAGCATCGACGCCCCCATTTCCGAAAACTGGCCCGATGACTTTTCGCTCTCGGAATATGCGAGGGCAAACCCCGATTTGGGTATTTACCAGAGTGTAGCCGCGGTTGCGGATTCCAACAAAGCCTATTTGACGGTCATCCGCGAAAAGATGCTGGATTCCCTGCTGCAGGTTGCCACTACCTCAAAAGATTCCTCGAACGCGACCCTCAAGGTGTCTAAGTACACTATCTCCATGACCGACGAGGCTTCCGTGTTTTTCGATGATTCTGTCGCCGTCAAGACGATATTCACGGATTACGCGCTTCTCGACGAAGAATGGTGGCCGGGAATGTCCGCGCTCGTCAACGGCATGTTCATTGTCGACCCGGTGACGGGGGACACCACGATTGACGCTCTCAATGGCCCCCGTGCAATGGAATACCGCGAAGCCTTCAAGAAGTTCCACCGCTACGGCTTTTCGGCAACTCAGGATCTCGCATTCCTGAAATCCGTCAAGGTCGATTCTAGCCTCATCGAGAAGCAGTACATTATGGCGGGCCGCTACGAGGGCCGTCCCTACCGCTTCTGCCATGAAGGCGAAGCGAACATCAAGAAGCTCGATGTCCAGGTGGTATATGACACCATTCCGGACGGTATCAAGACCTACGTGTTCAAGGATACGATTCTCCTGATCGAGCCCGAGAGATCCACGTGGAAGTATGCGCTTTCCAATGGCGATACTTGCGTTTCCGAGATGGCCTGCGGCAAAAAGATCGAAGAAGATCCTACACTGAGCATCACGGATACCATCAAGCCCCCTCCAACCGAGAAGCCCGATTCCATCAAGGTCGATTCTGTCTTTACGGACAAGATAAACAAGAAGACGACCATCAAGCCGATGAGCGAGAATGCCGTGGCTCCTGCAGGCAACAAGGACCGCGTGTGGGATTTCTCCGCCGACCTGTATTGCAGGAACGAAGCCGATTGGGAAGTTTACTTGATCGAGAATCCGTAGAGAGGTTATTATGAAGAAGATGTCATTGCTTGCTATTGCCGCCCTTGCCGCCGCCGCCATTGCGGCTCCGTTTAAGGTCATCGGCTATTTCCCCTACTGGGCCCAGTATAGCCAGTTCATGCCGAAGGATGTCCGCTACCAGTTCGTGACGCATATCCATTACGCCTCCCTGGCTCCGGCCGAAGACGGCTCGATCGCGTTTGCCGACGAGAACGATGCCCCGCAGTTCGAAGAACTGGCGAAGAAAGCCGCCGAAAACAAGGTCTCCCTCATCGCCTCAATTGGCGGCTTTGAAGTGGAAGGCAACCTGAAGGCAATCGCCGAAGACGATTCCAAGCTTTCGGCTTTCTGCGACGCCGCTGCCGAATGGGTCGAGAAATATAACCTCGGCGGTGTCGAGCTCGACTGGCAGAACGCCACGGGCGAAGACGCTGCCGCTATCGGCAAGCTGGTCGGTGCGCTCAAGTCCAAGCTTTCTTCCAAGGAAGTGGCCGTGCTCACCTACGCAAGTTCCATGGATGCTTATTCCGATGCCCTCAACCAGGCCGATTACGTGGTGCTGATGCTCGGCGACCAGATGAGCGATTCCGAATCCTCGGTCAAGCCTAACCTCTCGAAGCAGGATATCGCAGGCGCTGTCGACGGTCTCGCCGGCAAGGGCGTTTCCAAGGACAAGATTGTCCCGGTGGTCTCCCTCTACGGTAAGTCCTTTGCTGGGGCTTCGGGTCTCGGTTCTTCCCATCAGGGAGTCGGCAGCGGAAATGAAGGGTTCATCCCCTACAAGGAGCTGATGAAGAAGTTCGAAGCGCCCGACTACAAGGTCTCGTTCGACGAATCCTCGGCTTCCGAAGTGGCCGTGAGCGATGCCGAAACGATCGTGTTTACGGGAATCCCTTCGATGAAGGCCCTTTGCGGCCTGGTGAAGGATGAAGGCTTGGCAGGAATTGCCGCCTACGATCTGAGCCAGGACCACAACGAAAGCATCGTTTCCCTGATGGTCACGATTGGCTTGCAGCTTCGCCCCGGGGTGGATTACTCCGGAAAGAAGAGGAAATAGTCGGGAAAACGCAGTCGTTTAGTGTGAAAAATCACAAACTATTGTAAAAATTCAAAATTTCCACTTTTTTTTCTTTGAAAAGAATATATATTTAACCACAAACCCTTTTTCCCGGTGTCGGGAAATAAAAAAGAGAGAGATACTATGAAAAAGCAAATCCTTGCAACAGCAATCGCGTCCGTTGCTTCCCTTGCAATGGCGCAGACGGTAAATACGTCGATTTGGTTCAACGGCTCTGACCAGCAGGTGAACACTGGTGGAGACTGCGTCTACGAATACGGCGAATGCGAATCCACCACCATGGGTTACTGGTACGACTACGATGACCGTAAGAACGACAATGGTGGTTCCTATGCCATGTATCCGTACGATACCACGGGCTACTATGGTTCCTTGATCGCTCCGGAAATCGAAAACCTCGGTTACGTGACCATCAAGTACCACCTGGCAGATCCGACCACTACTGGTCAGACGGCTGAATATCCGTACAACTTCGTTGGCTTCGGCTTCAACATCGTGGGCGGAACAAAGGCTCCTTTGGACATTTCCGCTGCTGGTGGCCTCTGTGTTACCTACACGGCTGATAACGCTGTCACGCTCGAAATTGCCGAAGAAAAGTCCGGCGATGCTTCCTGCTCCGTGACCCTCACGAAGGCTACCTCTCCGACGATGGTCAGCAAGACGATTGCCGACTTCTCTCAGCCGACTTGGGCTCCTGCAGGCAACAAGCTTTCTTCCTGCGCTGACGCCTTCAAGGCCGCCCAGTCCGTGAAGTTCAAGCTCGACGGCGGTGCTTCCGAAGCTGACGGTCAGCTCCGTATCTTCGAAGTTGGTCCTGCTGGTACTTGCACGGGTGCTGGTGCTATCAAGCCTGAACCGGCTTTCGGTTGCAAGGCTGACGGTGACGGCCATGCCGTTTGCACTGATGCCATCAAGGCTTCTGTTGCCGCTAGCAGCGTGAAGGCCATCGTTGCCAACCGCATGCTCTCCTTCACCGGCATCAACAACGGCATGTACGAAATCGTGAGCCTCCAGGGCCAGGTTGTGAAGAGCGGCAAGGTCGCTTCCTCCATCAGCCTCTCCTCCCTCGATGCAGGTGTCTACATGGTCCGCGTGTCCGGCAAGGCCGTCCACATGAGCCAGAAGATTCTCGTAAAGTGATTTAACTTACAGGAATTTTAAAAAAAGAGGTCCCCTTTAGACGGGGCCTCTTTTTTTATATATATTATGGAAAATTTTAAATTGTGAGGCTTTATGCGTTATTCCCATCTCCTGTTGGCGATGCCCTTGGCTTTTGGTCTTTATGCTTGCGGAGGCGACAATCCGACCCATCCGCATGATCAGGTTCCCGTGTCTTCGGATGCTACCGGCCCGGGTCCTCTGCCCGCATCGTCTGCTGATGGCGGAATAATTCCGCCCCAGAGTTCCGCCGCCGTGGCCCCCGCGACAGTAAGCCTTGCCGCCAATGCGAACATCGCCAATGCGACGGTCCTGTATGCGACTTGGAAGGCCCGCTGGATTATGACGCTGCAAGACGAAAAGACGGGCGGCTCCACCTTGAACTACGACTTGTTCGAAGGTCCGCGCGCAAAGGAACTTCTCACGGCAAAGATGGGTGCGTTCCATACGAACCCCGCCCGTGTCGTCTGGGATGGCGGAAACAAGAACCAGTGCGCCCTTACGGGGATGTCCAGCTGGAAGGGTACTTCCCTTACGGCGGCGCTTGCGAACAAGCTCGGCTGTACCGTTTCGGAAGGTATCGGCTACGGCATGCTTATAGCCTACTTCCATGGCGACAAGGAACTCTTCGACGCCCTCTGGGCCTACAACATCATCGCCCGCGACAACAACAACAACGGCCTGATGCCTTGGGAACTCCTTTCGTTTAGCGCTACGGTATCTACGGCTGCCGCCCTCGATGCCGACCTTGACGTGGCTACTGCCTTGATCCTTGCCTCCAGGAAGTGGCAGAACCCGCTCTACCTGAACGATGCTGTCGCGCTGATTGCCTCCATTAAGAACAAGGGACTCAATCCCAACAACCTGTTGATCCGCCCGGGTGATACGTGGGCGAACAAGGACGTCTACAACCTGAGCTACCTCTCCCCGGCAGCGCTCCGCCTGTTTGCGGAAGTTGACCCGACGGGTGGCTGGGATGCGATTCTTGCTGCGAACTACGCCTACATGATTAACATCCAGAACGCGGGCGCCGTCCCGCTGTTCCCGGACTGGTCCAATGCGGCCGGTCAGCCGGCCGACCCGAAGAACGGTTCTGCCGCGAACACCTACATGCTGTTCGACAAGGAATCCGTCCGTATCCCGTGGCGTATCGCGTGGGACTACTACTGGTACCAGAGTGCCGAATCGCAGCAGATTCTGACTGCCATGGCGAACTTCATTTCGACGGCGACGGCGAACAATCCGGCTTCGCTTCCGTCCACGTCGTACAACTACAGCACGGGTGCGCTTTCGACGAGCCAGACGGCCGGCGAGCACTATATCGGCATGTACTGCTTGATGGGATTCGGGGTGAACCCGACATGGCACAATGCCTGCTTCGACTACTTTACGCAGAAGGTGCAGGCATACCAGGCGGTGGGATACACGGGAACCTACTTCAAGGAAATCCTGACCATCATGTACAGCACGTTGATGAACGGCGGCTTTGTTAAGATTTGATAACTTTTTTGGAACGCTGAGTTCCAGGATTGTGTGAATTTCTTCACAAAAGCCCCTATTTGTCTACTGATGTAAACAAAGAATTTCTGAATGTGTGGTGTAATTTAGGGCTTTGAAAGTTATTTTTGTAATCGGATGTGGATTGCAAAAAAACGGGAGAGTTTATGATGAAAAAACTTTTATCGATAGCGATGTTGTCCTGCGCAGTGACGTTTGCGTCTGCTGCGGTAGATGCAAAGCCACTGCGTCTAGGCCCTGTTTCTGTATATGGAACGCTGGGTGTCAAGAGCGGCAAAATTGTAAGCCAGGCTAGCGGCAAGCAGGTGATGCTTCGCGGCATGAGCCTGTTTTGGTCCGATGCTACGGGATCGCAGTATTACAACCCGACCGTGATTAGCTGGGCTGCCGAAAAGCTCGGCATCGACGTTTTCCGCTTTGCGATGGGCATCAAGTGCTACAACAGCAATGGCGGCGACTGCCAGGCCAATAGCGACGATGCGATTATTTCCGCAAACTCCTATCTGGGAAACAAGGAAGGCAAGGAAGCCCAGCTCGACAACATGGTGAAGGCTGCCATCGAAAACGATATCTACATCATCGTTGACTGGCATAGCCACCGCGCCGAGAGCGAAAAGAGCTATGCGAAGGATTTCTTTGGCCGCATGGCGGCGAAATACAAGGATGTCCCGAACATCATCTGGGAAGTCTATAACGAACCGGTCAATACCGATATGGGAACCATTGCTAGCTATGCAAACGAAGTGATTGGTGCTATCCGCAATAACGGGTCCAAGCACTTGGCTCTTGTGGGCACGCCCTTCTATTCGCAGATGGGTTCCTGCTCGGGTGTGAATGACGCCAACTCTGGGTATGTGTTCCACTTCTATGCTGCATCGCATTCCGTGGGTTCCTTCAAGGGAAATATCGAAAACTGCTTGAACAATGGAAAGGCTGTTTTCATTACGGAATGGGGCACGACCGATGCCAACGGTACGGGAAATGTGAGTTCTGGCGAAACTAACAACTGGACAAGCTACATGGAGCAGAAACAGATTCCGAACTGCAACTGGTCCCTGCGCCATGAAACCATTGGCGGCAAGAGCGAAGCTTCTGCCATGTTCTCCGGTTCGACTCTCCTCAATTCTAAGTCTGCATTGAATAATGCTACCTATACCACGTCGGGCAACCTTGTCAAGAGCTACCTGACCAAGTACAACAACAAGAACTGGGCGGACTCGCTTGTCGCCGGCAAGAACACGGGTTCCTGCGCGTTCAAGGGAGCCACGGCGTCCGAAATGGATGGAACCATTACGGGCAAGGCTTCAAGTTCCTGCACGTACACCTCCAGCGATCCGACTGTCGCGACGGTTGAAAACGGCACCATCAAGATTAACGGTGCGGGCTATGCCGTGATGACGGGCAACGACAATTCCCAGTCGGTCGTCGTGATTACGCAGGTCCCTGCTCAGACGTTCGAACAGGCCGCCATCACCTGCCGCGTTACCGGCGGCGGTGCCTGCAACAACTTTACGGGCAACTCCTCGGCCAAGCTTGAATACAAGATGAAGGTGACAAAGACCGTCGAAGGTTCCGATGTCACTTACGAATCCGACAATCCGAGCGTTATCTCTGTGGCCAAGGCGACCTGCACGAGTTCCGAATGCTACGGCGACAAGGGCAAGCAGGTCTGGATTGCGACATTCAAGTCCAGGGGGACAGCTAATATCCATGCGACGGCAAAGGCCATTTCTGGATACCGTGCCCTCGATACGACGATTACCTTCTCGCTTTTGAAGGCCGAGCAGACGCTCAATACCAAGTATTTCAAGGACCAGACCGTGGCGCTGAATTCCTCGACGCAGGTCTTTACGCTGGAAGCGCACAAGGTTCCGGTCACCTATACTATCTACCCCGCGGGTTATGCCGAACAGCAGGGCGTGAACCTGATTGCCGGTGGCAAGAATGCGACCATAGTTATCAAGGCCGAAGCTCCCGAAAATGACCAGTACGAATCCCTGCTCAGCTACATCAAGGTGGTTATCGGGACGGGCGATGTCACGACGGAAGCTCAGGCCTGGGCTGAAATCCAGGGGCAGAACTTCATAGCTCCGAAGACCCAGAAGAACCTTGCCCCGACGGTCCGCATGAACGGTAACCAGCTCGTAGTGGATGTGAAGCGCTCCGGGTTCGTGAAGGTCCAGGTTCTGGATGTCGCCGGCCGCAACGTCGTGAGCAACGTGTCGCGCTACATGAAGGCGGGCACGAACACGGTCGATCTTGCCAATGTGCCGCGCGGACTCTACATTGTGGCGGTCAAGGACGGTTCTGCGATGCAGACTATTCGTTGGAGGAATAAGTAATGAAACGGTTATTCCTTGCAGGCCTTCTGGCCGTAAGCTCGCTTTCTATGGCGGCGGTTAAGTTCCCTTACCCGCAGGCCCAGACTTATCCCTATGCTTCCAATATTGCAGATGTTTGGAACTGTTCCGGCCAGACTGCATCTACGATGCTCCTGAACCAGTTCGAAGCTTATCTGAAGGCCTATTACGAAGAAAGCGGCAACCAGGCCCGCATCAAGTTTGATGAAGACCAGTATACCGTTTCGGAAGGTATCGGCTACGGCATGATCCTCTGCGTTTACTTCAGTAGCAACACCAAGAGCTATCAGAGTCAGTTTGACAAGCTTTGGGCCTACTACAAGGCTCATTCTAACAACGGTGTTATGGACTGGAAGATCCAGGGCTTTGGTGGTACTGTCGGTTCTGGTGGCGCAACTGACGCCGAAGAAGATGTCGCGTTCGCGCTTGTCATGGCCTATCACCAGTTCGGGAACTCCCAGTACCTGAATGACGCGAAGACCTTGATTGCTAAAATGCGTACGAGCGAATTTGCCAGTGACGGTCGCCACAAGGTGGGTAACCAGTGGGACCCGTACCTGAACCCGAGCTACGTGAGTCCGGCAGCATACGAAATCTTCAAGGATGTCGATGACGCGAGCTTCTGGAGCAAGGCGATTTCGACCAACTACAATATTCTTTTGGGAAACCGCAATTCTTCGACGGGTATCCCGTCCGGTTGGGCGAATATGGGCAGTCCCTATTCTCCCATCACCGGTAACAACGGCTACAATTTTGCCGGCTACGACTACGATGCCGTGCGTGCCCCGTGGCGCTGGGCCTGGAGCTATGCGTGGTATGGACACTCCCAGGCGAAGGATTTGTCCGAAAAGCTTGCGAAGTGGGTGAGCACCAAGACGTTTGGCCAGCTCTACATCAACATGAAGACGGACGGTACGGCGAACCTGAACGGCGAACCCTGCAAGAGCAATGGTTGCAAGGCGAACGGTTCTTCGATCGGTTCGTTGAGCTCCGTGCTTATCGTAAACGATTCCTACCATGAATTGCTGAACACGAACTTTAGCGCCCTGATGGCTCAGCAGCCGGGTTATTTCCATTCCAACTTGCGTTTGCTGACGGGCCTCCTGATGAGCGGCAACATGGTGAACTTTGCGAAGGCGACTCCCGTGACCCCGAAGGAATTCGTGGTTCCGGAATCCTGCAACGAGGTTATCGAGTACCACAAGAACTCGGGCGCCTTCGGCTGGAATTCTACCTCTGTCGTGCTTGAAAACGAGACCAACACGAGTGTCCACATGGGTAATGTTATCCAGGGTGACCACCGCGAGGCCGTTCGCCATCTTACCGGCCTTACGGCGGGTTCCAAGTACACGCTGTCGTTCAGCGCTTCGCAGACTCCAGGATCATCCCTTTGGCTGACCTATGCAGTCAATGGCGATAGCCTCAGCAACAAGTACTGCGGCGCCATGAAGAAGATGCCTATCGATATCACCTGCGAATTTACCGCTACGACTACCGATGCGTTCCTGTACCTGACCCTCAACAACTGGGATGATCCGCAGGTCGACATTAGCGGCCTCAAGCTCGTGGGCCCCGATGGCAAGGATCTGGTCGAGTCGGCCGCACCCATCGCAGATGTCGCAAAGTCTGGCCTGGACAAGCTGAACGTGAGCGTGGATGGCAAGTCCCTCCTGATTCAGTTGCCGGGCTCCCAGACGGCTTCTGCGGCCCTGATGGACATGCAGGGCAGGGTTGTCTCCAAGTTCAGCGTGACCGGCTCCGAAAGGGTCTCCCTGAACCAGAGGCAGGGCAATTACGTGCTGATGGTGAAGCAAGGCTCCAACAGCTGGGTCCGCAATATTCGCATCACCGAATAGCGGTTCCCGTTCCTAGAAACTTTAAAACCCCGACACCAGTCGGGGTTTTATGTTATGCGAAATGGGCTGGCCCGTTTTTCGGGCTTGCTTCCTAGTTCATCATGTTGCCGGAGACGGGGACGTATTTGCGTGTGCCGTCGGCCTTGACGATGATTGCGATGCCTTCGAGGTACTTGATCCAGCGGCAGTTCGAGCAATCCTCGGTGGCCGTGGCGTGCTTGCGCAAGATGGTGAGCTTGCGGTTGGTGCAGTAGGCGACGAGAGGACCGAGGAACATGTCGTGGCTGATAAAGAAGTTGACGCGGTTCTCGGTAGACATCCTCGGGAGGATTGCCTGGGTGATAATCTGGACGCCCGTCTTTTCGAGATCGTTGAAGGCTTCGGCGAAGTCGCCGTCGAATGCCCACTGCGAATACATGAACGCTTCGTCGATGTATCCCGCTTCGCCCATGAGTGTCTTGAATTTTTCCTGGTCCGCGACGAAGGTGCTTGCGACAAGTTCGGGGAGCACGATGGGTTCGGGGAATACCTGGCCGCGGCCTTCGGAAATGTACTGGGCCGTGGCGCGCGTGCGGATGAAGTCGGTCGAGCCGTAAGAGAATGCTTCTTCGCTGACGAGGTGGCTGCCGAGCGTCTTGGCCTGCTCGATGCCCTTTTCGGTCAGCTGGGATTCGACTCCGGTGCTCTTTTCGCGCTGGGCGTGGCGGATGACGAAAGCCACGCGGTCGGTGGGGTCGAGGCTCTTGTAGAGTGTGGGGAGCTCCACGAATTCGGTCGTTTCGGAATTGGCGGTATAGATGCGTTCCTGGGCGATTTCTTCTTCGGTGGGCTCGCGGAAGCGGGCGCTGCTGCTTTCGGGCACGACCTCCGTGGCGGAGCTGGATTCAACGACCGGGCCGGCCGAGGATTCGGGGGTAATGGTTTCGGAGCCTTCTGCGCTGGAAGATGTCGCCTCGGGCTGGCCTGCTGCCGATTCGGGGAGCGCGGCTGCCGAACTCACGACAGGATCGTCGCCGCTTGAGGGCGATGTCGGCTTGTCGTCGCTGCAGGCAAAGAATAGGGGGATAGACGCGGCGGCGATGCACGTCAGGATGCGCTTTTTGGAAATAGTCATATTTCGGGACTCCTATTTGAAAATAATATAATAAAATTTTTTTGTATATTCTCCCTGTATGGAAAATGATTCTTTGAATATGGCAGGTGCGCCTGCCGATGTTGCATTACAGGATAGTGCTGCGGTGGATTCTGCGGCGCTCGCTCCCGAGATGGCGATGCCGACGCCCGAGCAGCTGGGAATTTCTATAACGGCGGGACCCGAAGGCGGGATGCCCGCCATTACCGTGGGTGACACGTTCGAATTCCCGGTGACGGTCAGCTGGAGCGTGCAGGGAAGCGCCCTGCTGGTCGTGCCTGCGAGTTCCGCGAACGCGAAGGGCCTTACGCAGGTGGGGGTGTCGCAGGAATCGGCGCGAGCCGTGAAGGACGGCAAGGAAATCGCTTCGATAAAGTTTACCTACAAGATCGTGGCGCAGGATACGGGAAACCTGAATGTCCCCGCGATGCGTTTCGAGATCCCGACGCAGGTGGGGCGGCCGCTCGACCTGCGGAGCGAAAGTGTCGCCATCCGCGTGGACGAGCCTTTCAATCCGCTGCCTGTTGCCGTTGGCGCCCTGGTTGCCGTGTGCGTGCTCCTTGCGGGCTTTTGGCGGATGCGGCGCCGTAACAAGGCGCGGGAGGCTCTCGCGGCCAGGAATGCGGCTCAGGATGCCCTGCGCGAGCGGATGCTGGTGCTCAAGCAGCGCGTGAACACCGCCGACAGCCGCGAATGGCTCCTGGAACTGGAAAATGTCTGCAAGGGCTATGTCGCACAGCGTCTGGGAATGGATGGTGCCGACGAATCCGCGGCTGCGTCCGTTAATTTGGATGCAATGGTGAAGGACGGCAAGCTCGAAGGGTGGGAATCCCTTGTCAACGAGTTCGCGCATGCGCGCTATGGTGGCGGCAAGCGCGACGGTTTCGAAAATCGCGAAACCTGGAAGGCCGCGATGAAGCTTATGGGTATCGAAGAAGAGGAGTAGTCCTTACTTCTCTTCTTCTTCCTGGCATTGGTGGCAGGGACAGTGGTAGCAGTCGCCGGTTTCGGCGTAGTCCTTGCCGCTCCAGCAGTAGGTGCAGAGCTGGTCTTCGGGGAGCCCGATGGCGTGAATCACGTCGTCGATGCGCTGGAACGCAAGCGTCGTGAGGTTCAGCTTCTTGCGGATGTATTCGACCATGCCCTTGTAGGCGTCGCCATCCGGATCGGTGTACTTCTCGATGTCGGCGTTCTCGCCTTCCTGGTCGCGGATGTAACGGCGCGTGATGAGGTCGTATTCGTTCTTGGAACGCGAGAAGTTGATGAACTTGCAGGGGTAAACGAGCGGCGGGCATGCGATACGCATGTGCGTCTCTTTACAGCCAAGTGAATAAAGCTTCAGGGCCTGCTTTCCGAGCTGGGTGCCGCGCACGATAGAGTCGTCGCAGAATACGAGACGGCGGTCCTTGATGAGGCCCGGGATGGGAATGAGCTTCATGGAGGCCACGCGTTCGCGCTGCTTCTGGTCTTGCGGCATGAAGGAGCGGGCCCAGGTGGGCGTGTACTTCACGAAGGGGCGTGCGAACTTGATGCCGGCCTCGTGCGCGTAACCGAGGGCGTGCGACGTGCCGGAATCCGGGATGCCGCAGGCGGCATCGGCATCGGTGGGGGTGCGCTTCGCGAGCGCGGAACCGCAGCGGTAGCGCGTCATTTCCACGTTGCGGCCTTCGTAGCTCGAGGCGGGGTAGCCGTAGTAGACCCAGAGGAACGAGCAGATGGCCATCTTTTTGCCGGGTTCGACGAGAGTCGTGTCGCCATCGGGCGTGATTTCTGCGATTTCGCCCGGGCCGAGGTCGCGCACGTAGTCGTAGCCGAGGTTGTGGAGGGCGCAGCTTTCTTGCACGGCGATCATCGAGCCTTCTTTTTTGCCGAGGATAATCGAGGTGCGGCCCCAGCGGTCGCGGCTCGCGTAGAATCTGCCGTTGCTGTCCATCAGGAGCACGGAACAGCTTCCCTTTACCTTCTCGTGGACGTATTTGAGGCCGTCGACAATTGAGTCGCGGGTCGCGATGAGCGCGGATACGACTTCGGTCGGGCCGACCATGCCGCTCGTGGTGGAATACTGGAGCTGCATGCAGTTGTTGCGGAACAGTTCGTCCTTCAGTTCCTCGATGTTGGTGAGGAGGCCGACGGTGACAATCGCGAACGTCCCGAGTTTGGAGGTCATGACGAGCGGCTGCGGGTCGGTGTCGGAAATGACTCCGATTCCCACCTTGCCGGAGAATGCGGCGAGGTCATGTTCGAACTTGCTGCGGAACGGAGTGTTCTGGATGTTGTGGATGGAGCGGTGGAACTTGCCGCTGCCGTTCAGAACCGCCATGCCGCCGCGGTGTGTACCTAGATGTGAATGGTAGTCTGTCCCGAAAAAGAGGTCGCTGACACAATCTTCCTTGGAAACAACACCACAAAAGCCGCCCATAGAGACTCCTTGTCAAAAAGGGAATTTTTGTTTGCCACAAAGGTAGAAATTTTAGGCGGCGGATGCATCCGCAGTTTTAGATTTCGGTAAAGCGGTCGACGGTAGAACCGTCGGGGAGCGTCACCCTGCTTTCGAAATCCTTGCGGTCGCGCACCCAGAGCGTCCCCTTCGGGTGGTCGGGTGTCTCGTACTCGCTCCGGTAGACGACGAGGGGCTTCACGCTTTCGCAGTCGAGCGCATCGGCCGTGACCACGGTATAGACCATGGCCTCTTTCTTGTAGTGGCGGTAACGGTGCCCTGCAATCGCTTTCGACATGGTTCCCCCTGCGTAGGCTAGCGGCCAGCGTTCTCCATCAGCCACTGGAAGTCCTTCGGGTGGTCGACGAACTTTTCGGGGTGGAGCTTGTGCTTTGCGAAAAATTCTTCACGCGTCATCCACCTGAAGGCGTCGACTTCGCCGGGCTGTGGGACGAGCGAGTTCGCCTCCTGGTCGCTGAGTGTTACCTTGTACACATCGTAGTATTCGTTGTCGAGGTAGCTGCCGCCGTTGAGCACACTTTCGTGTGTCGCCTCGAATAGGTATTCGAGGTCGCGCGGACTTTTCGCGAGTCCCAGTTCCTCGCGCAGTTCGCGCACGGCGGCGTTGATGCTTGAATCCCCGGCCGAGATGTGGCCTGCGCAACTCGTGTCATAGAGTCCGGGATTGTTTTCCTTTACGCGGGCCCGCAGCTGGAACAGGATTTCTCCCTTGCCGTTGAACGCCCATATGTGTACCGTGCGGTGCCACAGGCCTTCCGCATGTACGCGCGTGCGCCCGCAGGAATAGCCCGCGGGGGTGCCGTCCGGATTCAGGATGTCGATTTGCTCTTCTGCCATGGGAAATAAGATAATACAAAAGAGGGCGGACGTCAACTTTGCTATAATTCGGGCAGGAGTTTCCCATGGTATTCAACGAAAGCAACATCTTGCGGCTCATGGAACAGGCGGAAGAAACCGGTGTATTCCACAAGGCGGTTGCGGGGTTTCTTCTGCCCGACGGCACCACGCGCACGGTTGCGCTCGATACGCCCGCAGATACGGTTTTCGACATTGCAAGCCTCACGAAAGTATGCCCCACCTCTACGCTCGCCCTCTCGTATATTCTCGAAGGGAAACTCGCCCTTGACGACCGCGTGGCAGACTATATACCGGAAATGCGGACAAACTACCGCGATGACATCCGCGTGTTCCACCTGCTCACGCACAGCCTCGATTACCGCGTGCCGATGAAGACGCTTCGCGAACTCCCGCCCGAAGGAATTCTCGACGCCCTGTTTACCTACCAGTTCTCAAAGGCGCCCGGTGCCGATTTCAACTACGGGAATCCGGCAAGCGTGCTCCTTGGGCTCATTCTGCAGCGCATCGCGGGGAAGGACCTGCAGCAGCAGGGCTACGAGCGGTTCTTCGGGCCGCTCGGCATGTCGCGAAGCGGCTACGACCCGCTGACGCGCGACACGAACCCGGTTCCGCGCGAAGAGATTGCCCCGACGGAAATCTGCGAATTCCGCGGGCGCGAGATTTGTGGCGAAATCCATGACGAGAGCGCCTGGGTTCTGCGCAAGCTGTTCCCGGTCGGAAGCGCCGGCATGTTCAGCTGTGTGCCCGACCTCCTGAAGTTCGTGAAGATGGTGATGGACGACGGTGTAGCCTGTGGCCCCGACGGATGCGAAATCCGCGTCGCGCCTGCGGGTATTCTCAAGATGGTGAGCGAAAATGCGTTCCTGTTGCCGGAAGCCCGTGCGTTTTCGAGTGCAGCGGACGCCTGCACAGCCCTCGGCTGGGAACTTGCCCAGGGCAAGTTCATGGGTTCGCGCGTGAGCCCGCATGCCTTCGGCAAGACCGGTTTCACCGGTGCGAGCATCGTCGCGGACCCATGCGCAGGCGCCGCGGTCGTGCTCCTCTCCGACTTCACCTACCCGCACCGAGAAAAAAACGCGGACCGCATCCATGCGTTCCGCGCTAAACTTGCCGATACCTTCTTCGGCGCGCTGTAGGGCGAGAGGCTAGCGGCCCATCGCCTTCTTCTGGAGTTCCTTCCTCTGGGCTTCGGCGAAGAGTCTCGCCATTTCCATGCGGTTGTTCTCCTGTTCCTTCTTCTTGGTCTCTTCCTTGCAGTTTACGCACTTGGTGGCCGTGGGGACTGCCATGAGGCGCGCCTTCGGGATGAGCTGCTTGCAGACCTTGCAGATGCCGAAGGTGCCGTTGTGGATGCGCTTGAGGGCCTCTTCAAGATACACGAGGTACTTGCCTTCGCGCGCGGCGAGCGAGAAGGTCGTCTCGAGCGTGTTGTAGTCGGTGGCCGAATCGGCGCTGTCGGAGTCGCCGCCGTCACCGGACTGGTTCTTCTGGCCCTGGAAGGCGTTCGCCTTTTCCGACTCGCTCTGGGCGGTTACCAGCTGACGGCGCTTCTCTATGAGCATCTCCTCGAAAAACTTGAGATCGGCATCGCTCATCTTTGCAGGTTTCTTTTCGGTCATGGTTAACTCCTTGTTAGAGTCGGTGAATCTTGGTGGTTGTCTTTTATACGGGCTAAACTATCTTTTTTTTTACAAAAAGGACAAGAAAAATTAAAAAATATCCACATTTAGCTTGAGACCGCGCTTTTTTATATCGGAAATAAGCCTGTCGATGTCCAGGGCGAGCTTTTCGGTCTCCTTGGCGAGCTTTCCGTCGCTCTTGAGCGCGAGCCCTACGGTGTTGTCCTCGGCGTCAATCCGGGCGGCGAGGGCGTCCGCGTCCGCCTTGAGCTCCTTCACCTGCGAAAGCAGGCTGTCCACTCGGTCCAGGAGAGCTGACGCCGCGTCCACGGTAATGGACCCGCGCTTTGCCTCGGCGTCGATAGCCTCACGCGTCTTCGCGAGTGTCTCCTCGGCCTTGGAAACCACGCCGAGCACCTGGTCGCGCGTGTCGTTCACCAGGTCCTTGGAGGCCTTCACGATGCGCCCGCCCTTCTTGACGATGCGGTCGATCCGCTTGCCCGAGGTGCCCACGGTGAGCGAATCCTTGAGCGCCACGACCATGTCCTTCATCTGGTTGATGTCGTCGATGGCGTCGAGCAGCACCTTGCCGACCCCGGCAATGCCGTCGTCGTAATTGCCGAACACGGTGTCGCCCTCGACAATCCAGTCGCTGTCATCCGCGGTGAGGATGCTCATCTCGCGTTCGCCCATGAGCCCCGCGTTCACGAGCCTGAATTCCGAGTGCCTCGAAATTTTAGCGTCCGCAAAGACTTCTACCTTCACGAACACGGCGTCGTCCGTGAGTTCCACCTTCAGGATCTGGCCCTTCTCGATTCCCCTCACGCGTACGAGGTTGCCCGGCGAGAGCGTTCCGATGGACTGGTAGCTCACCACGAAGCTGTAGCGCGCATGGTAGGGGCTCGCCGGGTGGAAGAAGTAGAACGCCGCCGCGCACCCGACCACCAATATCATGAATACGATAAAGGGGAACAGGTTGCTCTTGATTGTGTTTCGGAACTGGTTCATCGGCAGAAAGATAGATATTTGATTCGCCTATTCGTAGAGCGACCACTGGTCTATGTCCATTTCGAACGCGGGTTCGCCGCACTTGCCCTTCGCCTTGATCCTCTGCATTAGGTTTTCGTTGAAATCCTTCGCGATGTTCTGCCCGTTCATCTTCATGAGCGTGTTCATTGCGATAACTTCGGAAATCACGGTCAGGTTCTTGCCGGGCGCCACGGGCAGCACCACCTTGGGAATTTTGACTCCCATGATGGATTCGTCGAACTCGTTGAGGCCCGTGCGTTCGTAGCGCGCGTCGCGCTGCCAGGGCTGGAGCTCAACGATGACTTCGATCTTTTTCACCTTGCGGATGGCGTGGATGCCGAACATGGAACGGATGTCGAGGAGGCCGACTCCGCGGATTTCCATGTGGTGCCGGACGATGGGGTCGGGGCGGCCGATAATGGCGTTGCCGACGTGGCTGATGTGGACAACGTCGTCTGCAACCATGCGGTGGCCGCTTTCGACGAGGTCGAGCACGCATTCGGACTTGCCGACGTTGCTATCGCCCACGAAGAGCATGCCGATGCCGTAGACGTCGACGAGGCTTCCGTGGATGACGGCATGCGGTGCGAAATATTCTTCGAGGATGCGCTGGGCGCCCTTGTTGAACTCGTAGGTGTGGAGGGTGGTCGAGAACAGCGGGATGTGGAGCTTGTGGCACATGTCGCGGAGTTCGTCGTGCGGTTTCTGCGCATGCGTCACCACCCACATCGGGGCCCTGAATACGGAAAGGGAGTCGAACACCTTCTTGCGGCCCTCGGGGCCGAGGCTTTCGAGGTAGTTCCATTCCGTGTGGCCTACGACTTGAATTTGTTCGGAACTGTAGACCTTGGTGTAGCCCGCCATGGCAAGCCCCGGACGGTGGATGCCGCTTTCCGCGATGCTTGTATCGAGGTCCTCGTCGGGAGAATATTGCGCGAGCTGGAGGTCCTTGCCGTAATTATCAAAAAAGCCCCGCACCGGGAGTTTTTCCCGGTGCAGGATGTTGAGATCTTTGAATCTGGATTCGGGCACGGCTTATGCGAGGTCGGAAACGGGCTGTGCGCGGTGATCGTTCTGCTTGTCGTTGGCCTTCTTGAGCTGCACCTTGACGCGTTCGAGGGCGACGTCGACGGCCTTGCCCATGTTTTCCTCGTCTGCCGAGGCGACCACGACGTTACCCGTAATCTTCACGGAGATTTCGCAGTGACGCTGGTGTTCCACTTCGTGGTCGAGGATGACGGAGGCTCCCGTGATGTTCGGGTAGAACTTGGCCAGTTTGTCCATTTCTTCCTGAATTCGGTCCTGGAGACCGGCAGATGCATTAAAGTGGCGAGCAGAAAACTGAATATCCATATGAATACCTCCGTATAAGTAGTGTTACGTTGTATTTTACTGTTGCAGGGCCTTTTTTGCCTCGCATCTAGAGTATATACATCTTTTTTGGGCAAAAAAACAAGTGAAAATTCATTTTTTCGCGAAAAAAATCGTCCTAGTTGGAATAAGGCGTTACGGGGAGAGAAGAGTGGGCGAACGCCTGATTGTAAAATTTTGCAAACATTAAAATTCAGATTAGATATTTTGTTACTTTAAGTATACATTTTCCCTACGAAGAAGAGGAATAAACATGGCCATTATCGATTCTATATCCTGGCAGCCGCCTGACAACAACGCGCTTGCCTATAGGTATCCTGAAGAAAATCTCAGCACATTCACGCAACTTATCGTCAACGAGTCCCAGGAAGCAGTTCTGTTTTCGAAGGGACAGATACTAGGCAAGTTTGGCCCTGGCAAGCACACGCTCAGCACCGAGAACCTGCCGCTCCTGAGGAATTTGTTCGGAATACCGTTCGGTGGTAAGAATCCGTTCCAGTCGGTGGTCGTGTTCGTGAACAAGAGCATCCCCCCGACAATCCCCTGGATTACGAAGAAGTTCAACATATACGATCCCGGCTACAACGCCCGTATCCCGGTCATTTCGCAGGGCCGCTTTGGAATCGAGGTTACCAACGCCGAGTGCTTCCTCACCGAGGTCGTCAAGACGGCAAAGTCGTTCAGCGTTGTCGACCTGAGCAATGTCATGTGGGCCGAACTCACGATGAAGCTCAACAGTTTCGTAAGCAAGTACATGCAGACGAACCGCCTGAGCATCATGAACATTTCTGCCTATCTGGAAGACATCTCCAACTTTATGAAGGAGCCTGCAGCCGAGTTCCTCGAAAGGTTCGGCATCTCGCTCAGGTCCTTCAACATCGATTCCATCGATGTGGACGAAACGACGGAAGACGGGCGCAAGGTGATGGAAGCGATGACGGCGCGTACAACGCAGAATATCGCTGGCTACAGCTGGGCTCAGCAACAGGCGTTCGACACCGCGAATAACGCTATCAACAATGGCGGCGAGATGGGAATGCTCGGCATGGCATTGATGATGGGTGGCGGCATGGGCGGCGGAATGGGAGCCGGCATGATGCAGGGCGCCCCCGTGATGAACCCGGTAAATGACCCGACCCAGCTGATGGCTGCCAATCAGGGCATGGCGCCGGGTGGCGCTGGCATGATGCCCGGTGCGACTGGCGGCATGGCGGCCGTTCCCCGCGAAGTGTTCTGTTCCGCATGTGCGAAGAAATTCCCTTCGACATCGAAGTTCTGCCCCTTCTGCGGCAACCAGTACAGGCCGTGCCCGAAGTGCGGAAGCGACAACAGCCCGAAGGCCCGTCGCTGCGTCAGCTGCGGCACTCCGCTTGCCTCGGCAGATCCGATGGTAGCAGGAGGCATGGGTGGCAACCAGTGCTCCCGCTGCGGACAGGCCGTTTCCCCGACCCTTAAATTCTGCCCCAACTGCGGCAACAAACTGAGGTAAACATGCTGAACTTTTTTAGAGCATTTATTTTCGCTTTCGGGCTTGGAGTGATTATACTGGCCCTGTTCCTCGTCCATGGCGATGGCGAGTGTTCTAGGGAGTTCATATTCACATGCATTTCCATCATTGTGATGTATGTCATGGTGATGGCTCCGTTCACGTTCTTCAGCATCCTGCCGAAGACGGAGAACGTGGAAAAGGCGATTGCCGCCTATACCGCGTCGTGGTTTGCGATAACCGCTTACTGCGCCTCCTCGATTGCGCTTCTGATCTTTGTCATCTCGCGCAATATAGTCATTGGCTGGTTCATGGGGCTGCCAAAGGACTGGATCGAGAAGGTGGTGGGCGAGAATAGCGAAATCATGCAGCAGGCGGCTCACTACAGCGACCTGATTTTCTACGCGGTGGTCGTCATTCAGCTCATCCTATTCTTTGCCTTCATGGTGAAGATGTTCTTCGGCTGCCTGGTCGCGCACCAGATTGGTTCCGTCAAGCAGCGCGAGACGCAGGAGTTTTCGCGGATTGCGCAGCTCCGTTCGCAGTCGCAGCTGCTGGAAGTCGAATGCGCGGCCAATGCGTCTATTCCGGCCGAGCAGAAGAACGCTATCGCAAAAATCAAGAATGACCTGCGCTACCTTTCGCCTGCGAACAGCGCCGAGGCTTTCGATTACGAGGCCCAGATGGTAGAATCCCTTTCTGCACTGCGCTCCCTTTGCAAGCAGGGCGGGGCGTCTGCCGATGAAATCCAGAATGCTATCAACGCGTTTGCTGGCCTGCTCCAGGCGAGAAAACTTATCTACAAGAACTAGAGTTAAACAAGGATTAGAACATGACCGGAAAAATATTCGCGGAATCCGAAAACATCTACCAGGACCAGGCCAAAATCCTGTTCAACTACTATAAGACCGCTGCCGAAAAAATCGTCACGGAAGAAATGGGACTTGAATCGAAAATCGACGAGACCCGGAACGAGATAAACCATATCAAGGACAGCAAGACTCCGAGCATCGTGGGCCTCGTCATCTTTATCCTGGTGGCTATCGGCGGTATTATCCTTGCCGCGACGACCTCCGTGGGCGGGGGCGTCTTCCTCATGATCCTGGGTGTCGTCTTCATCATCGTGTTCGCGGTCAAGCTGTCGGGTCTCGGGAAGAAGGTCGAGGCTGCGGAACAGAAGATTCTCGCCTATGAACAGGCGAAGGCCGATATCCGCCGCGACTACAAGGTCTCGAAGATTGGCGTGGCCTATGTCCCGGTCGAGATGAACGTGCCGTTTGGAAACGGACATATCTCCGTGGACCTTACCGAAGGGACGGAACAGACGAAGTTCAGCCTTTCCACGATTCGCAAGCCGGAAGAATGGAACGAGACTCTCAATTCCGTGGCCGAGGAAATCAAGAAGATTCCGGTCGTGGAAGGTTCCGACGAAACGGAACAGATCGATACGGCCGACTATTCGACCTCGATGCAGAACGTGACGATGCACGACTACATGAGCTCCATCGACAGGCAGGTGAGAAATATCCGCTACCTGCTCGGTGACAGCGAAAGGAAGTCGGTGTCGCTTCCGCTCGTGAAGCCCAATTCCAAGGAAGACAACTTCCTCAAGAATTTCGCGACAAGCGAGGCTCCGGCCGGACATCCGGTCGTCAACGTGTTCGACGAGAAGAAGTTCGATACGTCGCTCAAGGTGTTCAATGATATCAATATCATGAAGAAGAACATGGAACAGAGCGATGCCTCCAGCGGCGCAAGCCATGTCGATTACTACAAGGCCCTGATGAAGACCCTGGGCGAATCCATCCAGGTGATTTCGGCCAGCAAGGCGAGCAGCTGCGACAAGCTGATCGATTACTGCAACGGCATCTTCGCAAACGTATTGAAGGCCGCCTACAACCAGTATTCTCCCGTCCTGGAAGCCGAAGAAATCGAGCGCATCCGGAACGTGGCCTTCGATTTCAAGGAAGATTCGACTTCCTACAAGCCGTTCAACCTGCAGGCTTCTTCGCGCGTGAAGTATGACCTGTTCCAGTCCGTCTGGCTTGCCGAGGACGGCTCGAGAACCAGCATGCCGTTCTCCATGAACCAGATTCAGGAAGAAGTGTTCGCGCCGCTTATTGAGAACCTGATGGAAGAGAACCGCAAGGACCGTCTCGACGTGTACAACGATATCGAGAACCAGAAGACGGATTACCTGATGCAGTGGCATCGTGACGCGGACGACTTCAACGCAAGAAACCGTGCCGCCGCCCAGGACCTTATCCGCGACTTCATGAGCGCGAACTCGGAATTCATGACGGCGCTGAATACGTACAAGGCGCTGCAGCAGTCGCTCGACGATATGAAGCAGAGCGGTTCGCTTGCCGCAGGCGAGGTGCAGGTCAAGGACAAGAAGGCGGAAGCGCTCGCTGCCATGGAAGTGCAGGCTGCGGCGTGCAGGCGCCAGCAGGAGGAATTCTCCGAATACATGGACCGCGTGGCCGAGGATATCCAGCAGAAGTCGGAACGCTTCAAGTATGTGGAATACTTCGAGGCGACGCTGCGCGATGCCGAGGCGAAGGATATCGCCGTGTCTTCCGACAGCGTCCAGGAACTCGATGACCGCCGCAGGTCGCTGCTGGCCATCAACGCCTATACGGCTGCGAACGCGGAACTGCCGCCCGAGCCGCAGGTGTCCGAGGACATGATGGAAGACTTCTCCTTGAACCTCATCAAGGAAGTGGACTCGATTCTCGAAAAGTACGAGAATATGGGTGTCGAAGAGAAGGAAGTGCAACCGTTGCCCGCCGAAGAGGATGCTCCCATCGCAGAGAATGTGGCTGCCGTAGATACCGCTGTAGATACCGCCGCTTCCGCTGCGGAGGAAGAATCCGGGGATGCTTCCGGTGCGGAAGCGGGCGCATTCGTGTTCTGCACGGAATGCGGGGCCAAGATCCCGGCCGGTTCCAAGTTCTGCGAAGAGTGCGGAGCGCAGATAGATAACGAGGAGGCTTGATTATGGGTCTGTTTTCGTCATTCGGAGCCGACCATACCGAAGCCATCACCATCGACGTGCGGCCTCTCGCGCGGAAGGTGGACGAGGTAACCTCTTCCGTCGACAGAACGACGGGAGCCGTGGTTGCAATGGAAGCTGCGGTTATCGCCCAGGAAAAGAGGTCGGCAAAGCAGATTTGCGAGAACGTGAACTACGGATTCTATTCCCTGATCGCGTCGCAGATTAGCCAGAAGCTCGCCGTTCACGAGAATGCGGCGAATTCCAAGCTCGCGTTGATGCAGAGCATCTCGAAGAAGATTCACGAGATTCTCCTCACGGCGCAGGTGGACTACCAGCGTATCAGCCGCCGCTATATCGAAACGTTCAGGACGCTCGACAAGAATCTGAAAAACCGCATTACGGAACTCAACAAGCCCGCGGTCAACCTTTCCGAAAAGAAGAAGAGCCTGATTTTCAAGTCCACCACGAAGAACGTGGCATCGGCCATCTGCTACGCGAAGGAATCGCTGCCGGCTTCACAGATGTTCATCAACGCGGAACTGAAGAAGCATGCGAACATGGCGCTGGACAGCCTTTCCGGAACCATGGAAGAGGAGAAGGATTACGAGAGCAAGATGAAGCCCATCATGTGCGATGGGGCCCTGGAGACTCCGGCCATGGAATACGTTCCTGTAGTGGTTTCGGAAGCAGAAAGCCTTCACCAGCAGGATTCCAACGTATGGAACGTGGCCCTGCCGGAAGACGGCCGGTTGAAAGAACGCGGCACGATTACGACTACCTGCCTCGAGAGCGCGAGGAACGCATCGTGGGACAACTCTTCCGAGGAGAAGAGGAACGCCCTGTTCGAGGCGATGACGGCGCTTCCTGAATTTGCATCGCTGAACCCGCGCATCGCGGAGGAAGTGAAGAAGATGTTCGCCGCGAGCGACCTGCAATCATGGGTTACCGGAGGTAACACATGAGTTACAAGGCCGGTAGCAAGTCTTTTAGCGTCCAGGTGCCTACGCACACCGAGTATATCACCGAATACCTCGGTGGTGGCGGACAGAACAGTCCCGTGCGGACCCGGCATAGGGCCGTCGAAGTCGCGGACAAGGACTACCTGGACGTGAATGTCGACTTGTATGTGGACGATGCCCCCTTCAATGAATCGGCCAGGGACTGCCGCAATTCGGTGACGGAACTGACGGGCTCCGTGGCTGCCATGAATGCGGCCCAGGTCGCAAGCATCAAGAAGTCTGGCGAAAAGATTTCGCAGACGATTGTCAGCGGCTTCTACAACATGGTGAAATCCGAGATTTCGCAGCAGCTCGCCGAGATGTACAGCAAGTTCGAGGCCCTGCTCGCGCGGATCAATTCGATATCGAAACTGGTCGCTGTCCAGAAGGAGACCATGGAGAGGGACTATTCCCGCATCAGCAGGCAGTACCTGGAACTGTTCGACGGCCTGGACGAAGCGCTGAACCGTCGCATCCGTAGCCTCGATGCGCCTGCATTTGAAGCCAATGCGGCAGGGAAGAACGCCCTTGCGCAGCGGTTCATCAAGTCGGGTGTTGCAGGAACCCTTATCTCTGCGGAAGAGAATCCGGCCTACCAGATCCAGCTGGAAATTTCTTCGCTGCGCCGCCGCATCCAGGAGGCCATCGCCGGTATCTCGACCATACTCGACCAGGAAAGGGAATACGAGAATTACATGCAGGCGATTGTCCATGGAGAACCGACGGAGCAAAAGAACTTTACCTATGTTCCGGTCATGGGTGTGACGGCTGACAGGTTCGATACCCAGGAAACCTATACCGAAGCCAAGATTCCATCGGATATTCCGTTCAACCTGCGACAGATAATGTCGAAGAGGGTTCTCGAGGAAATTGACAAGGAAGAAATGCCGCTGTCAAGCGAGGAAAAGGAAAAGATGGATTTCTACTTCCAGTCGGAAACCGAGAAATGGATGGACGGCACGGAAGAGGCGAACAGGAACAAGAACAATAGGGTTGCCGAGATGATCAATCGCCTGTGGAAGCAGGACGGGGCAAACTGAAATTTTAAAATCGGAGAATCAAAATGAGTGACATGACAGACATCCGCATCGGTAGCAACGACGTTATCCTCAAGGACAACCGTGTCAAATCTTCCATTATCCCTACCGGCACCAAGGAACTGAAGCGAAACGTGACGGTCCAAGGAAACGTGGAAATCGACGGCGCCGTCTATGCCGACAAGCTGCAGGTGGAAAGCGGCCCGACGCGCTTTGCGAAGTCGGTATTCGCGGAAAGCGAAATCTACGTGCTCGCCACCAGCAAGAACACGGTGCTGTTCACGAAGGCGGTCGGAAGTTCCGACCGTATCTCGGCCCTCGTCAATTCGGGCCGCGTCGTTTTCGGCTCGGATGTGAACGCTCCCAAGGTGTCGCTGAAAAACTGCTTTGTCGCCGGTAGCATTTTCGCCGAGACGGTGACGCTCGAGAACTCGGTCGTGCTCGGTGGCGTCTTTGCCTCGAAGAACCTGACTATCAAGAATTCCATCGTCGGGCTCTTCAATTCGTCGCACGTGAAGGCGGAAGGCATCAACTACATGCTGTACCCGACATCGTTCTCGGTGGAACCCATCGAACAGATTCCGGGCACCATCTTCAACAACATCTCCCTGGCTGATCTCGGTTCCCTCTTCAAGGGAGAAGCTTCCAAGCCGAACACGGGTCGCATCGAGATGAACCTCCAGGAAGACGCCCAGTACATGAACCTGTCGGACAAGGACGGCAACCAGTACGTGGTCAACAGCTACTCCGTGGCGGCCCGTATTATTGTCGCCGACCTCGTGAACTTCGAGAAGATGGAAAATCATTTCCTGATTACCGCGGCGAGCCTCGGCCCCCAGCTGCTGAAGTCGTATTCCCTCATCAAGGAAGACGGAAGCGCTTCCGACCCGCTGAACCTCGCGCATATCGTACCGTTCTTCTTCAACATCCTGAGCGGCAAGATCGATATCCCTGTCCTTGACGCACATGTTTCCTTTGAAGAACTCAAGTCGAAAATCATGAAGGAGTAGAGTATGGCCTTTTGTATCCAGTGTGGAGCCACTATAAAGGACGGAGCGAAGTTCTGCCCCAAGTGCGGCGCAAAGCAGGACGTTGCCGAGGTAAGTGCCGCCGCCACAGAAAATGTGGAAGCGGTCGAAGACGACGATGAAGAAGAGGAAGACGTCCTCTACGCCGTCTACATAAAGTCGGTGGATCCGGCAAGGAAGATGGAGGTCCTCAAGAAAATTCGCGTTCTCTTTGGAATGGGCCTTTCCGAAGCCAAGTACTACGTCGAGACCCCGAATGCCCTTGTTGCGGCAAGGCTTACCTTGGAAGAGGCGCAAAAGGCGAAAAGGGAAATCGAGGCGAGCGGCGCGACTGTTTCCATAGAGGAATTCGAGGAGCCCGAACGCGACGACAACCTCTACGACGTATTCCTAATGGAAGTCAATCCTGACAATAGGCAGGAAATTATCGAGGAACTCACAAGAGCAGACATTGGAATGGATTCCGATGAAGCCGAAGAATGCGTCGACAATCCGGGCAGTGTCGTTGCAGAATCGGTTTCCAGAAACGAAGCAGAAACAATGAAGAGTGTCTTCGAGGATATTTACGGGGCAAAGGTGACAATCGAGCTTGCCGAAGATGACGGCGATGATGAAGGTGATGATGAAGATGAGGAAGATGGGGAAGGCGAGGACGATGACGTTCCCGACGAAGGTGGCGAGGAAGTGCCTGATGGCGTATTCCGTCAACCCAATACCCAGCCGCGTGTCGTAGAGGAGAAGACCAGCTTTAAGGATACCTGCCTCGGCTGCGGCTGTCTGACCGTTATCGCCATCGTGGTGATAAACGTCGTTATCAAGTTCGTCCTTTAGTTTTTCTACACGCTTTTTCTGAAACGCGCGGGCAGAATCTTCAGTTCTGTCTCGCGGTATTTTGCCACGGTGCGGCGTGCGACCCCGAGCCCCATCGAGTTGAGCGCGTCGGCGATGGCCTGGTCCGAAAGCGGTTTCTTCTTGTCCTCGTTGTCGATTAGCTTTTTGATGGCGTCGAGAATCTGCGCGGAGCCGATGATTTCTTCTCCTGCCGCCTGGGTGCCGCCGTCCGCTGCCGGAATGTCTGCGGCCTGCGTCGCCTGCTTGCGCACGCCCGAAGTGAAGAACTGCTTGAGCTCGTAGATTCCGTAGGGGGTGTCCACGTACTTGCCGTTGGTGACGCGGCTGATGGTCGAAAGGTCGCGCCCCACCTCGTCGGCGATATCCTGGAGGATCATGGGCTTGAGGAACGCGGGGCCACCCCTGAAGAAGGCCTCCTGGCGCTTGACGATGGCGCGCATCACCTGTTCCATGGTGCTGAAGCGGCCGTTGACCGCGCTGATGAATTCCTCGGCCTTGCGCTTGCTGTTGCTGATGTATTCGCGGGTATCCTTGTCCAGCTCCTTGTCGTTCAGCATGTCGGCGTAAAGCTTGTTCACGTGCAGCCGCTTGGTAATGCGGGATGCGGCCTTGGTGCATTCGACTTCGAAGCGCCCCTTCTTTTCGACGACGCTCATGTCGGCATTCTTGATTTGAAGCGGCGCGTTCGAAATCTGGCGTCCCGGATGCGGCGAGAATTTCGAGAGCGACGTTATCGCCTTCTGCACTTCTTCCGTACTCCGCGCCATGCTCTTCGCAATCTTTGTGTAGCGGAGCGCCATGAGGTCCTCGAAATGGTTCTCGACGATTTCGAGTGCGACTTTCGGGAAGTTGTCGCAGGCGCGTGCCTGGATGAGGAAGCATTCCTGGAGGTTGCGCGCGCCGATGCCGAGCGGCTTGAACGTCTGCAGCACGTGTATCGCCTCGGCCACGGGGAGGCTCGCGTTTTCGAGCGGGATTTCGCCGCGGATGACGCGTTCTGCCTCCACGACGAACTTGTCGTTGTCCGAAAGGATTTTTACCATGGCCTCGTCGGGGGCGCTCTGCAAAAATCCGTTCTCGTCGAGGCTGTCGATAAGGTACTGCACCAGGTCGCGGAACCGTTGCTCCGAACAGCCCGCCTGCTTCAGCTGCTTGAAGAGTTCCCTCGTGCCGTTCCAGTCGCGCAGCTGGTTTCTCAGGTTGTCCTGGAGGCTCTGGTCGCGGTCTTTTTGCGGGCGGTCCCAGAGTTCGTCGGGGTCGGCGGGGGCGCTGTTCAGGTCCTTGAACGGGGCATCGGTATCGGCGGTGCCGTCGGAGAGACGGCGTTCCATGTCGGAATTCGTCGTGTTCTCGAGGATGTCGTAGTCCATGTCGGCGCTGTCTTCGAGGGATCCCGAATCGAACTCGACTTCTTTCGCCATGTCGTCGGAAGAACCCGAGGCGTATTCGTCTTCGCCCTGGTTCTCGGAGTCGCGGGTTTCGGGCTGGCTTTCCGGGATTTCGTCGTCGAGTTCCAGGAGCGGGTTCGATTCCACTTCCTGCACGATGGCGCTCTCCAGTTCCTGCGAGGTCTTCTGGAGGATGGTCGCCGACTGCAGCATCTGCGGCGAAATCGTCTGTTCGAGTCGCTGGGATTGTCCCAGCTGCATTCCCATATTCATCGCGTGCTCCTAATCCAGGCGGAAACTGTCACCCAGGTAGATGCGCCTTGCCTCGGGGTCGTTAGCGAGGTATTCCGAGGAACCTTCCGTCAGCACCTGGCTCTTGTACATGATGTAGGCGCGGTCGGTGATGGACAGCGTCTCGCGGACGTTGTGGTCGGTAATGAGGATGCCCATGCCCTTTTCCTTGAGCCCGGAGATGATGGACTGGATGTCGGCGACGGCAATCGGGTCGATGCCAGCGAAGGGCTCGTCGAGAAGCAGGAACGACGGGTCGCTCGCGAGCGCGCGTGCGATTTCGAGGCGCCTGCGTTCACCGCCGGAGCAGCTCATGGATTTCGTCTTGCGGATGTGTGTAATTTTGAATTCCTCGAGTAGCTGTTCCAGGCGCATCTTGCGTTCGCGGCGCTTGAGCCCCTGCGTCTCGAGGATGGCCATGATGTTGTCTTCGACCGAGAGCTTGCGGAAGATGGATGCTTCCTGCGGGAGGTAGCCCACGCCGAGGCGTGCGCGCTTGTACATGGGCTTGTCGGTCATCTCGATATCGTCGAGGAAAATGTGGCCCGCGTCGGGGCGAACCATGCCCACGATCATGTAGAACGATGTCGTCTTGCCGGCTCCGTTGGGGCCGAGGAGGCCTACGATCTCGCCCTGCGAAACGCTGATGGAGACGTCGCTTACGACTTGACGTCCGCCGTAGACCTTCCGCAGTTTGTCTGTACGGATTGTGCTTACCAGGTTCTTCATGGCTTCTTTTCCTCCGCATTTTCGGTTGTGGGTTGCCGGCCTTTTGCGGCGCGCCTTGCGCGTCGAGCGTTGCGGGCGTCGGTTTCCGCCTTCCTCTCTTCGCGCGTCATGGTCCGCATGTGCGGCTTCTGCCGGGCTGTCGCTGTGGAATCCGCAGTGATGCCCGCCTTTGCGAGCGAATCCCGCGTCACACGCTCCTTGGCGGCCTTGTTGCGCTGTTCCTTCTCGAGGTCCACGTAGCGTCCGCTCGCCATGGTGCCGCGGCCAAGCAGCCGGAGCGTCTTTACCGCGTTCTTGAGGGGGTCGAAAACGATGTTGATGGTGTCTCCCGCCGCCTCGTTCTTGCCCGAGACGGTGCGGTCTTTCTTGATGTAGAAGTAGGTGCTCTGCGCCTTGCCCGAAACGATGGCGTGGTCCATCTTGCCCTTGTTGAAGAAGAGGTCGAGCCGGTTGCCGTCCATGAGGTTGCGATAGTCGGGAAGGTCGGTCTCGTAGAAGAACCCCTTCGCGTTCAGGTTCACGTAGAGACGTTCGATCTTGTTGTCCTTGAATTCGCAGAAGAGCGTGTCGCCGAATGCTTCGGTCACGTTGCCGGGGGCGTTTCTCTTCGGGTCCTCTTTCGATATGCCGTGCGCATTCCTGATGACGAGTGCCGACTTGAGCGTCTTTTTCGCCTCGTCGATCACGAGGAAGATGGAATCGCCCGTGAGGTGGTAGTTCTTCATGTCGAACGTCGGGTTGCCCTTCATCGAGAGCCATCCGTTCGCGCGGTCGAAATAGCCCGTGTCGCAGGTGACGACCATGTCCTTCTGCGTCACCTTTACGTTGTTGTATGCTTCGGCAAAGGAGTATTTCTTGTTGTAGATGATTTTGCGCGCCTCGATGGTAGTCGTATCGACGGTGCCGTCCTTTTGCTTCTCGAACTGGAAAAGTTTCGGCTGAACGGGCATCGTGAGGATCTCGTTTTCGCGGTCGTATTCCAGCATCTCGCCCTTGAAAAGGTAGGTGTTGAGGGAATCCCCGGACACGACATTCCCGGAAGCGGTCGCGAGAGCCTGTTTCTTGCGGTAGATTCCGTTGCTAGCTTGTATGTACCCGGAAGGGTGCGTGAAGAGGAACCCGCCGTCGCACTGCACGACTTCGGAATCCTTGTTCCAGGTGGCGCGCTGCGTGCGGAAACGGACGCTGTCGTGCACGAAGAGCACGCGGCCCTGCAACAGCAGGGACCCCCGCTTGCGGGCGACAGCGAGGCTGTCCGCGTGCTTCATGATGAGCGGGGAACTCTGCGCGAAGACATCCGCCGTGGCGAGCAGCAACAGCATCAGGAATATGAGGGGGAGGCGCTTCACTTGTTCCCCCGCGGCGGCGACTGGATTGCGGACGCTCCCTTCGTGGCGGGGGAGGCACCGCCTGCTCCGGGCACAGGGCCCCTCGCGGCAGGAGGCGGCGCGGGAGGCTTCTTCTCGAGTTCTTCCGCCTGCTTCTTGTCTTCTTCCTTCATGCGCTTCGCCGCGTCCTGGAATATGCCCGTCACGTTCGAGAGTATCCTCCAGTTGTCCATGTGCGCGTCGCTCACGAATCCCTTGCCCTGCAGCACGTCGCCATCTTCGGAAACCACGCGCACGTAGCTGTCGGTTTTGACCAGGTTGTCGCCCTTGTTCCAGAGGAGCGAATCCGCACGGACGGAAGCTCCCTTCGGGGTCAGTGCATACACGTGGCCGTAGGCGTACACGTAGGTGAACTTCATGTCCATGCGTCCGGAATCCGCGCGCAGGAACGCGACGCGCTCGCCGACCGAATCGTAGATATCCACGAGCACCGGGCGCACGAAAACCACTTCCTTGTCGGCCCAGCGTTCGAGGTAGGCCGTCTTCATTTTCCAGGAGAGGACATCCTTGTCGTAGCAGTCCAAAAGCGTCGTGTCGGTAAAGAGCATCTGCGGACGGTCCACATGGATCCACGGCTTCTCCTCTTCGATTTCTTCGCAGCCCATGAGCATGGCGAAGCACGCCGCCATCAGGAGGGCGGAAACGGCCTTCTGAGGGTGATGCAGAAGCCGTGCCGGGAGCTGTTGCAAGAGCAGTCGCGATAATTGTTGCAAAAACCGTGCCATCGTGCACAAAGTATAAATATTTGGGGCCCCGGATTGCATAATTTTGGCCCGGGAAGGCCGGAATCCGGCATTACCGGTTCTTTTTGGGGTTCTTGCCGCCCAATCCCTGGAAGTAGAAGGTCGCGAGGATAAGGAGGAGGGCGATGCCGTAGAAGACGCCCTTCGTCAGGAGGCCGGGCTCGAAACCGTTATTTAGAACAACGTAAAGCGCCGTGAGGAGGGCGATCCAGATTCCCTGAATCCAGAGGGTCCACTTGTAGGGCCAGAAACCTATCATGCGGTAGACGTAGATGTTCATCCATACTGCCTGTAGGATCTGGTAGCCCATCGAGGAAAGCGCCGCGCCCGCGATTCCGAGCCGCGGAATCAGGAGGTAGTTCATGGCGATGGCGAACACGAGCGAGACCACGTTCATGAGGAGCATGAACTTGCTGCGTCCGAGCCCGTTGATGACCGGCCCTGCAAGGCCGAACATGCCGTTGATCAGGTTCCCGATCATGAGGATGCCGAGCACGGCGACGGGGTTTTCTTCGGTAATGAACGACTTGCCCGCAATCATCATCGTCTGTTCCGGGAAGAGCACGATGAAAAATCCGATGCCGAGCTGTATCAGGGTCACCATCGATACGCAGTAGCTGAATACGGGCTTGAGGTCGGTTTTTAAGCGTTCGGGGGTCATTCCCGCGACAACGGGGAGGAGGATCGGGTTGTAGCTCTGGCGGATAGTCTTGAGCCCGTTAGAGATGGTGACCATCACGGCGTAGATGCCCGCCGCTTCGGGGCCGAGCAGCGCAAGCACCATCCACAGGTCCATGCGGAGCAGAAACGAGGTGACCACTTCCGAAAAGCCGAGCGGGATGGAATAGTTCAGCAGGTCCTTGGAAAGGCCCTTGCGCGGACGCCACGGCATCTCGGGGAACTGCTTGCGGATAAGGTAAAGGTAGCAGACGACGCCGAGGCAGTTCGCAAAGAACAGGCCCACGGGCAAGGCGAGCGTTTGCGGGAACGATGCGTAGAAGAGGACTAGCCCGATGACCGGCGCAAGAGCCGATACAGCAAAGTCGTTGATGAAAATCTTGTATTGCGGATTCCGGTTTCCTTCGGAGGCGCCCGCGAAAATGTGGAGGATGGACCAGGGTACGAGTGAGAGGATGTAGATGGAAATTTCCGTGGAAGAGAGCATGGCAAGGCCGCTCGAGAGCTTGTGCAGGCCGAAATAGGCGGCAATCAGCACGGCTGCCGTGAGGATGACGGAGAAGAGCACCGTGCGCTTGACGGATTCCATGATGCCCTCGAACCTGTCGCGCCCCTGCACGATATTCTGCGGAATGTAGCGGTGGAGGCCCTTGTCGAGGCCGAGAACCGCCACGCGGCTCATCGTGAGCACCCACAGCTGGGTGGAGACATAGACGCCGAAGAGCGCCTTGTCGAAGACCCTCGCCACCACGATCATCAAAAGCGGGGCGATGACCTTGAGCGCCGTACCCGCCAGATTGAGGAACGCGCTTTTGACAAGGTATTTTTGGTCTGTCTTGATGTCCGACATCGGAATCAAATTTAATATTTTTAGCACGTATGAAATATTCCTGGTCGTTCCTTGTCGGCTATCCGTTCGATTTCCTGCATGCCATGTTCTTCAGGATGCTTGCGCCCCTTTTTGCGGAGTGCAGGGCCAAGGCTGCGTGCCCATGGGTCGTCGGCGGCCACCGTGGAAGGATCTACGAAGACAATTCTGCCGCCGTGCACAAGTACGTAGCCGAGTCGACGGACCAGGAAATCGTCTGGATTTCTGCAAACCCGGAACTCACGCGCGAACTTAGAAGCCGGGGCTACAAGGTGCTCCGCAAGAACTCATGGAAGGCGCGGCTTGCCATGATAAAGGCTCCCGTCGTGATTTTTTCGCACGGCGAAGACGATATCGACCAGTTCTTCAGGTATTTTAGGAAAAGTGCCGGGCTGCGCATCCACTTGAACCACGGGCAAAACTTCGCGAAGACGGGATACTTCGCCGTTCCCGCCGCAGCAAGCTGGAACGAACGGAAACGCCGCGAAATGCAAAAGAAGTTTGCCGATTTCGACTACATGCTTGCTGGTTCCGAATACGAGAAGCAGATGTTCTTGAAGGCGATGCCCTACAAGCCCGAGTCCGCCTTTGTCCCCAACTGCGGCTGTGCGCATGTAGACAAACTAATTTTGGCCTCGAAAGGCGAGCCCGAAGGGCGGATCCTCTGGTTCCCCACCTTCCGCGACGATGCCGCGGATGCCGAGCAACTCGACCGCATGGAAACGGACGTGCTGCACAGCGAAACACTTCGCCGCTACCTCGAAAAGACGGGAAAAAAATTCACCCTTGTCCGCCATGTCAATTCGGGAACGGGGTCGTTCGGGGATGTCGCGCCCTGCTTCGAAATCCGGGATGTCCAGGAAATAGGCAATCTCCTGCCTACCGCCGAATGCCTCGTTTCGGACTATTCCAGCATCGCTATCGACTGGCTCATCTTCGACCGTCCCCTGGTGCGGTTCGCTTTCGATGTCGAACGCTATACCCGCAAGCGTTCGTTCTACATTCCGCTCGAAGAATTCACCGTGGGGAAAGACGTCCGGACTGCCGACGAACTTGCGGAATTTATCGCATCCGAAGAATGGAAAGACCGGACGCCCTACATTGCAAAAATCGAGTTCTATAAGAACAGAATTTTCCCGAACCTGGAACCGACCCACACCGAAATTTGCGTTGCAAAAATCCGCGAACTTCTCCATCAAAGGCAGGCGACGTAAGCATGGCAAGAATTCCTTATGCGATGGCGATTGGCAACTGGCTCCCTTACAGCGAGACCTTTATCTACGACCAGGTGAAGCATGCCCGTAGATACGAACCCTACGTGCTTGCCCGCGGTCTCAACCCCGCAAGGGAAAATTTCCCCTACGACCATGTGACTTCGCTTGGCGCCCTGGAACGTGCGCTCTACTATGCGGCACTGCCGAGCGGCAAGTTTGTCCGTACCATCCGCGAGAGCGGCGCGAAGTTCGTGCATGCGCATTTCGGCACCAACGGGGCGCTTGTCGCCGCGACCGCGAACAAGGCGGACGTCCCGCTTGTCGTGACGCTCCACGGAGTCGATGTCGGAATCCTCCTCAACGAGCGGATCCCGGTTGACTACCTTTTCTACAAGCGCACTTACAAGCGCATGTTCGAGACGGCTCAGCTGCTGTTGCCCGCCTCGCAGGAACTTGCCGACTGTCTCGTGCAGCTGGGTGCACCCGAAAGCAAAATCCAGATTCACAGGCTTGGTGTCGACACGTCGGCTTTCACGCCCTTCACACGTCCCGAACGCCCCGCCCAGTTCCTGATGATCGGCCGCCAGGTCGAAAAGAAGGGATTCGAGTACGGCATCCGCGCATTTGCAAAGATTGCAGGCAAGCACAAGGAATCGACCCTCACGCTCATAGGCAAGGGCCCGCTGCAGGAACAGCTGCAAAGTCTCGCCACAGAACTCGGAATCGCCGACAAGGTAATTTTCAAGGGCAGCGTCAATGCGCAGCTGATGCCCGCCCTGCTCGAAAACTACGACGTGCTCGTGGCGCCCTGCATTGTCGCGAAGAACAACGACCGCGATTCAGGCCTCATCGTGCTCAAGGAAGCGGGCGCGAGCGCGATGGCGAGCATCGGCACGTTCTGTGGCGGCCTTCCCGAAATCATCGACGACGGCAGGACCGGGATGCTTGTCGGCCAGCGGGATACAGAAAAGCTCGCCGAATGCATGGACGCACTGGCGAGCGATTACAGTTTGCGGACGCGGATGGGTGCCGCCGCACGGGCCAAGATCGAAAGCGATTACGACACCGTGAAGCAGAACGAAAGGCTCGAAGAAATCTTCGACACCATCCTTCACGGAATGTAGTTTACCCTTCGCGGCCGAGCATGAACGCCTTCTTGTTGCCTTCATGGAACTTTTCGGCGAAGAGCTTGTTCAAAGCGACTGTCCACTGGTCCACCGTGAAGTCGAAATGCTTGCTGAGCTTGCCGAGCATCGCGACGTTCAGGGCCTTTACGTTCTCGAGCTTCGAGACATCGATGTCCGCCGGAGTGAGGAGCACGCCGCCCTGCTTGAGGAAGGCCTCGTTCACCACGACCTGCGTCTCGTCGAATACCACCAGGTAGTCGGCTTCGCCCGTCGGGATCATCGGGGACTGCACCTCTTCGCCCTTCGCAAAGCGGACGTCGCTTGCGATGGAACCGCCGCGCTGGCTCATGCCGTGCACTTCGGCCTTCTTCACGTCGTAACCCTGTTCGAACACGAGTTCCGCCATCACGTCGCTCGCCTTGATAACGCCTGTGCCACCGAGGCCGGCAAATTTCACGTTAACTACGCTCATAAAAACTTCTCCTTAAAAGTTGCCGTTTTTCTTGGCGGCGGCTTCGGATTCGGCGAGAGCCTTTTCCGCCTTTTCCTTGTTGGCCTTGTCCCAGGCGAGGATGCTCTTGAGGGCAAGAATGCAGGGGCTCTTCGCCACGATGAGCGTGAGCTCGTCCTTCTCGAGAGCTTCCTTCACGAGTTCCTTGAACTTCTCGGGTTCCTTGACCTGGTTCACTTCGTACACGTTGTCGAAACCGGCAGTCTTCGCGATGGCGCCGTAGTCCAGCTTGTAGGCCGGGCTGTGGTCCAGGTGGCGGCCCGTACCCGGGTGTTCCTGCTGGCCCGTCATGGCGGTGATGCTGTTGTCGAGAATGACGACCACATGGCCGGTGTCGGGGCGGTTGTAGCCTGCTTCCACGAGGCCCGTGATGCCGCTGTGCACGAAGGTGGAGTCGCCAATCACGGAGACGACCTTCTTGGCCTGTTCGCGCGGGAGCACGTTACGCAGACCGATGCCCATACCGATAGCGGCACCCATGTCAATCATGTAGTCCATCGCGCTGATGGGCGGGAGAGCGGCGAGCGTGTAGCAGCCGATGTCACCAGAGACGATGCAGTCGAGTTCCTTGAGAACCGCGAAAGAGCTGCGGTGCGGGCAGCCCGGGCAGAGCATAGGCGGCTTGCCCTTCACCGGAACCGGGTCCGGGTTCTTGTCGCCAGCGATAATGCGGCGGACGCGGTTCACGTCCAGTTCGCCGAAGCGGAAAATCGGGTCGAACTTGCTTTCGCACTGGATGCCCGCGGCCTTGATGTTCTCGGCGAGCCACGGGTCATTTTCTTCGATAACGAGCAGGCGCTTGCCTTCGAACTTCTTCGCGAAATCCTTGATGAGCTGCATCGGCAGCGGGTACGTCATGCCGAGCTTGAGGATGCTTGCTTCCGGAGCGGCTTCACGCACATGGTGATAGCTGATGCCGCTCACGATAATGCCCATGTCGGCGCTGCGCATTTCCACCCGATTGGGGCCTTCCGCGACGTTCCAGGCTTCCATCTCGTCCATCTTGGCACGGAGCTTGCGGCCCGCGGGCTTGGAGAAGCCGGGCACCATCACGTGCTGGGCGATGTTACGTTCAAAGTTCGGCACCATCGCCGGGAGTTCTTCCTTCGGGACGACGATGGACTTGGAGTGGTCCACGCGGGTCGTCATGCGGAGTATTACGGGAATCTTGAACTTTTCGCTCGTCTGCATCGCAATGCGGAAGAAATCGTAGGCTTCCTGCGAGTTGCTGGGCTCGAACATCGGGCAAACGGATGCCTTCGCATGGTTGCGCGTGTCCTGCTCGTTCTGGGAACTGCCCTGGCCCGGGTCATCGGCAACAATCCACACCATGCCACCATCCACACCCGTGTAGGTCGCGGTGTAGAGCACGTCGCTTGCCACGTTGAGGCCCACCATCTTCATGGTAACCACGCTGCGGGCATGGCCAAAGGCTGCACCCAGGGCCACTTCGGCGGCGACCTTCTCGTTGGGGGCCCACTGGGCATACCCGCCGAGTTCAGAATAGTCCTCGAGGATTTCGGTGGAGGGGGTTCCCGGGTAGCCTGCGGCAAACTGCACGTTGCAGTGGCGCATGGAAAGCGAGATGGCCTCGTTTCCCGAAATCAGCATCTTTTTCGCATTCGGATCAAAAGCTGGCATAGCGTTCCTTTTCTTGTGTCAAATGGATTATAAGGCATGGCCTTAAACACACGGAAATATAGAAAAATGGCCAGGATTATTTATCATGCACCTCCCAGTGGCCTCCACGATCTCCGCCAATACGAGCAATGCGCCCAGACTTTGTGAGATTTCTCAATTGCCATTTTACGCCGTCAGCAGTTATTCCACAAATTTCTGATAACTCCAACCTAGTCACATTAGGATTATTTGATATCGCATCAAGTATTTTCTGGGTAGTTTTCTGGGTAGTTTTTTTGGGTAGTTTTTTGGGGTAGGATTGGGTAGTTTTTTTCAATACGTAATAGAAGGATTTTCAACGTCCTCCTTTGTTTGGTTGGGCAGTTCTTTTTTTCGCGAGTTCCTTGGCCTCGTTGATTTCACCGACCAATTGCTCGGTGGTGGGCAGATACAACTTATACTCACTAGCGAGGATAGTTTTGTTGCCTTCGGGCAAAGTCATTTTCACAGCAGAATCGTTTTTGCCCGCGCACAAAAGAATGCCGATGGTCGGGTTCTCTTCAGGCAATTTCTCGACTCGGTCGTGGTAATTCACGTACATCTGGAGTTGGCCTATATCCTGATGCGTGATTTTGCCCGTCTTGATTTCAATAATCACAAAACAGCGAAGCAGCCTGTTGTAAAGAACGAGGTCGATGAAGAATTCATCGTCTTCGAGCATAATCCGCTTCTGCCGTGCAACAAAGGAAAAACCCTTACCCAGTTCGAGAAGAAAATCCGTAATATGCGAAATAATCGCACCTTCCAAATCGGTTTCATAAAAGGCCGAATTCATTTTCAACCCAACAAATTCCAATATCATCGGATCCTTGATGACCTCTTGCGGAGTTTCAGGGATGCGCTCCTTGCGAGCGACCGCCAGCACGGATTCCTTGTCGTTACTGAGCAAAAGGCGTTCGTATAGTTGGCTGTTGATTTGGCGTTCGAGTTCGCGTTTAGTCCATGCGTTATTTACCGATTCGTGTTGATAATATTCCCTTTTATCTTTATCATGTATAGCCAGAAGAAGCTTGTATTGGGACCAGTTTAATTGCGAACACACTGTATTCGCAATTGGATAGGTAATGAAAAATTGGCGGCAAAATTCCAATTGACGCTTAGAAAAACCGCTCCCATATTCCGCTTCCAGCTTTTCAGCAAGCGATTTCACGATATACGCCCCGTAATCGGCACGCTTCTTACCATGCTGTTCTTCTTCGAAAATCCGACGGCCAAGATTCCAATACATCTGGACACGACAGAAATCAACACTCCTGACCGCATTCTTTCGCGCATTTTCGATGATTTGCTTGGCATCTTGGATCAGCTTCGTAGAGATAACTTCTTTTGACTTCATTATAGCCTCCATGAGGTCGCAATTTGCGACCGGTTACTTCCCGCTCCGGGCTGCGGCAATTTAAAATGGAAAACAGCCGTTCAAAGCGGGAACTACGCCTACACTGTAGGCGCAATTAGGGTTTCTTTATGTTTTGGGATGCTCTTGCGGTGCTGTTGGCGAGGGTCTTCCTCGGCGTTACCTGGCGCGGCTTTCGCCACACACTCGAGCAGGTCGTGTTCCTGCCAGCTATCCAACAACATCAACAAGAAGGTTGATGAACCCCACCGCGGATGCACGTACGGGCCGCAAGGCCTATGCCGACTGTCGCAGGGATTGTCGTAATACGGGGATAAATATACAAAGAGACCAGCAGGAAGTCAACGCCTGCGCGTTACTTCCCGCTCCTGGCTGCAGCGATCTCAGCGTTGATTTCGTCGAGGGTCATGCCAGCGGAACCGGCCTTCTCGGCATCGGCGGATAGCTGCTGCATATTGTGTTGTGCCTGCCTGCGCAATTCCAAGAAGGCGTTCCATCCAGTATTATCTTTCTTGTTCTCTTCTTCTGATTTTTTCTTCATCGTATTTCTCCATTAGTTGCTTGAAGGGCGCATCTTCACAATACTCTTATCTTGCATTTTCAAATTCATTTACCCATTCCTTGACTTTCGCCTGCAAAAGCTTCTTGTCGGGCAGGTACAGCTCATAGGCAGAGGCGTAAATATTCGCGTTTTCGGGCAAAGTCAACTTCACAAGGGTATCCTTCTTCTCCTTGCAAAGCAGAATGCCGATAGTCGGTTTTTCAAAATCCTGCTTTACATAGCGGTCGTAATAGTTTACATACATCTGCATCTGGCCGAGGTCCTGGTGCGTCAACTTGTCAACCTTCAAGTCAACTAGCACATAGCACTGCAACAGACGATTGTACAAGACCAAGTCCACATAGTAATCGTCTTCGTCAAAAGAGAAGCGCTTCTGCCGTGCCTCGAACAAGAACCCCTTTCCCAGTTCCAGCAGGAATTCCTGCAACTTGCCGATGATTGCGGATTCCAGGTTCGATTCCGAATACGAAGCGTCCGGCTTCAAGCCGACAAATTCCAGCGTCACCGGATTCTTGATGATATCCTCCGGTTTTTCCACCACGTTGCCAACACGCGACAGGCGGGCGACCTGTTCCTTGTCGCGGCTCAGTGCAAGACGTTCGTACAGGCTTGAACCATACTGCCGCTGCAACTCGCGAACAGACCAGTTCCCGGAAGTGGCCTCAATTTCGTAAAAGCGCCGCTCATCGGCATTCTTGATGCGCATGAGGACCAGGTAATGAGACCACGAAAGAGTAAAATCGGGCAAAACTTCAGATTGGGGCAACACTGTTGCCCCAATTTGCTGGGGACAATAAATACGATAAAAGAAGCGGCAACGCTTGAGTGTATCAACAGTCCAGCCGCCTTCATAGCGCGAAATCAGTCGTTCAGAAAGATTCAGCAGAATCTGCTTGCCATATTCCGCTCGATACTGACCTTTTTGCTCATCTTCTACGATTAATCGCCCAATCTGGTACTTCGTGTAAACCTCGGCGACATTCATTGCCGCAGCCACACGCACGCGGGCCTGCTCAATCAAGTTCGAGACCTTGTTGAACAGCGATTCCACCGCTTTTGCAGGGACAATCTCTTTCTTTTTTGCCATACAGCCTCCGACTGGTCACGATTTGTGACCGGTTGATGTTAGAGGCGTCCCCTTTACTCCGAAATCCCGGAATAAAAAAAAACGCACCAAGCCGAGAGCAGCGGAAATAAACTTGTTTATTTCCATTGCCGAGGCCAAATGCGTTGCGTTATAAACGCAAAGACGCATTTCTCCATTAGACGGAGAACCACGTGCAGCTTTAATGTACCTAATATCTAAAAAGCTGGCAAGGGGCCTAAGAAAATTTTACAAGTGCGTCAACCACACCCAATTCAGTGACTTTGTTTTGCTGCAGGTTTTCATCGTCCCATTTCTGGGAATTACCGTTATCCCAAATTTCATGGGGCCACACTTGGAATATTTCGCACTTTTCGTCTTTAACAATTTGACGAATTTTTTCGTAATCTTTATCCAAGGCGCCTTTCAGCGAAACGTTCACGGCACTTTGTTCCAGCGCGAGTATCAGGCAATGCGGCGTTCCTGCGGGTTGGAACACGCGGCCCACTAGCGCATGGAAATGGCGGTCAACAAAATCCTGGAGCCGTTCTGCATAATCGGGCGTTTGCCAGTCCGGCAAATATACGGCCCAGAAGTAGTAATTGTCGCCCAGCAGCTCCAAAAAATCATCACGGAATCTCTTTCGGGTCTTTTTCTTGAAGTCTTCGCGCAGGGACGAATGCTTGGAGGTGTACGTCTTGAGCACATACAAGAAGTTTATGTTGTACACCTTCAGCAGGAGCGTATCGCGGTCAAAGAGACGGTTTCGGAAATGGCGGTTGCGCTTACCCCACATGTCATCGCCGGGCTTAATCGGGTCTTTCGATTCGCCTTTCTCCGAAAAATACGGATCGTCGTACTGGCCGTCGCTTTCATACTCCGGGACAAATCCGCGGATAAAGAAGTTCGGCGTGACGCTGTAGCCTTCCGTCACCGAGTCCCTATAACGTACCCCTTGATGGACACCCGAACTATAGCATTCGTCATTGCCATCGACAAAATCGGGAGAGAAAAAATCCTGGACAATGTTCTTGGCGTAGGTGTACTGCTTTGCAACCGACTGGCCGAGCACCTCGTTTTCTTCTTTATAATACTTGCTATCGCCAATGTGCCAAATACTTTCGCTCCCGTCGGCGAATATCAGCGACTTTTCCTTGTACAGGTGGTCGATTATCTTGCCGTCTTCGTTTCTCTTCAACTTCGCGACTTCTTTATCCTGGTCGCTGATGAGGCTGTCAATCATCGCCTCGAAAACGTTGTTGAACGAATTTGCAATCAGGTATTCCTTCGCCTTTACGTTCTTGTTGGTGTACCTGGCGCCCCAACGGAAAAACGCCTCCATTATGTTGTAGAGTTTCAGCAGGCGGTCTTCGAAATACTTGTACTTGATACGGCGCAACTCGCGCAGCCCGCGTTCGCATTCCAGAAGGCGTGCGAACTCCTGCCTTTTGAGCGGAACGTAGAACTCGCTCTGCGGCATTTCGAACCCGAACTCGTCCTGGATAAACTTCATCGCGGAGAAATACAGAACAAGCAGACGGTCATCCAGATCGAAAACCTTCTTCTTGTTCACCAGTTCCATGTAGATTGGCGAATCGTCTTGAATAAAGGGCGTCTTTTTCGCGATAGTCCGCTGCCAGTTAATCCTGTTGTTTCCGCTATGCTTGTTCTTGGCGACAAAAACGAACAGGTTCTGGTTTTTCTTGTAGAACAGTTCCATGCTGCTCATGACATCGAGCAGCGTCGCATAGCGGGCATCGCCCCTGAACTTGGAATGTTCCATGTGGTCCGGGGAACGGACGCCGGTCATATCGCTGTCGGTGCGGTACTTGTCGATAGCGGAATAGAGCCAAGTCGAAAGCGACGAGAGAAACCTGCGCTGAACGTTCTTTATGGGCGACTCGCCCTTTCCGAAAACATCCTTGCCGTCGGCGGCAATCGGCACGCCGAAAGCCCTTGTATTGTTGCAGTCGAGAAAGACCTTGGGCAGCACGAATACAGGATTTCCGTTGAAAAAGCAATAACCGACGCCATTTATTTTGGCACCTGTGTCGGCCGCTTTGGTATTAAAACCGCTCTCGCTCTGGAAATCGCTATTGCCCCTATAACCGATAACCTCCTTGAGGTAATCGGCTTCGTAAGCAAATTCTTCGAACAGGAAAATCATGAACAACCAAAAAGTTTTAGGCGGTCACTTTCTCAACTTTCAGGTTTTCCATAATCTTGTTCACGATTGCTTCGGCATCTTTACCGAAAAGCGATTGGAACGTCACGCTATTAATTATCCCGTCGCCATCCCCATACGGGAAGTGGAACACGGCTTGCCGTTCAGTCTCGTCTTTATACACGGAATCCCACAAATAGAACAGGACCTTGGAACGGAAATCGTCAAACAAAATTTTCAGATTATCACGCTTCGGCTTAATGAAGAACTCACCCATCTGCTTGTCTTCGCTTTGCGTTGCGTCGTAAATATCTGCATTAACTTTTTTCAAGAAATCGAGCCACATGTACATTGAATCGCCGATGACAATTTTGAATTCATCTGCCTTCCAATCATCGCCGCAGTCACTATCTTTTGCGTATTTGATTGGCACATACTCCCAATCAAAGCGACGCTTGAACGCACTGTCCATGGGGAATAGCGACTGGTCGCTGGTGTTCATGGTGGCGAGAATGTTCAGGTTCGGCGGGAACTTGAGCTTGCCATTGCCAACCTTTTTTTCGTATGCCGACCAAACGGATTTCAACCCGTTATCATTTGTCTTGAGCCATCCCGCAAAATCGCAATCCGCATCAATGGAATATTGCGAAAATCCTTCACCATCGCGGTCAAGCAACTGGAAAATATCGCCGAAAATCTGGGCGCAGTTCCCGCGGTTGATTTCTTCGATAACGAGATAGACTTGAATATCTTTCCCGCTGTCATTCTGGAGGGGCGAAGCCCCGATAGAATCACGGGTATCTCCCTTAGCTTCTAAATACAGCTTCCAAGCAGCAGCGTAAGCCTTTGCGAAAACCTGCGGAACAAAGGAATAGGTGATTTTATCCTGATCGTCGTCTTTTTTTCTAGGCTTGTATGCACCTACGAATTGCGCGTAATCGTAATCAGGGTGGAACGTTGTGCGGAACTTGCGATCTTCAGGGATTTCTTTTATGCCTTTTCCAATGGGTTTCCCATTTTCATCTTTGAAAAGATTGCAATCGATTTTACGAGACTTGCCAGTGCCGGGAGCGCCGAAGAAGATTGTTTGCATCGTCACATTCTCCTTATTAGAGTCGATTATCGGCTCTGAACCGAAATTATCTTTTCCTTTATATATTTTTTCGTAATACTCATCATAAATTTCAAGCATGTCTTTCAAATCACGCCTAAGACTTTCTTCAGAGGGCAAATTTTGTTTCTGATACTCTTTGTAAAAAATCGTACCCTTTTGGTACATTTCAGCCCGATTAGTTAGACTCTCACCTAAACTAATATTTTTATCTGATCTAAAGGAACGCTTGTTTAACTTACTTATGCAATCCAACGCACGTTCCCGCATTTCCGCAACGGTTTCCTTGGAACTCTTATTTTTTGCTATATCTGTAAAACCTTGGTTGAATGTCAAAAAAAGAGTATTAGCATCTGCTGAAAGAAGATAAACTATATATATGCCATATTGGGCACTATCTGTTATTTCCTTTCTAAATATTCCTACCCAGGGAACTTGAGCCCAAATTCCTTTTCCACCACTAGCCTGGACTTTATATTTGGTCTCATCAATCAATTTTGTTTCATAAAATTTTTGAGGAATTGTATTACGTATATACTCACCAACAGGGCTTTCCGTAAAGGGTCCCTTTGTAGCTTGAACATAATTGTCAAAAAGATATTTTACGCATTCTGTTAAATATTGCGGCATATTATTTATTCCAAAGCTTTAAATACTATTATAAAGCACCTATCTCTTTTTCAACAGGTCAACAAACATATCATGGTATTTTATAATATTTTTTCTGATGTCATTTATTTTCTCTGAATCATATTCTTTGTCCCCTTTAGAAGTCACAAGAATCTCTTTCCCATCTGTATTTAGTTTTGCTTGACAATGAGCCAAGAAATTTCGATTCTCAATTATTTCGATTCTGTATGTTTCGAGATTGAAATCCGAATGAATTATCTTTTTTTCGGCAAGATGATGTAATGCTCTTGCAGTTGTATACGAATCAAAATTTTGTTCAGATATGACCTCATTAATTTTCTTATTACGCCAAACATGAGTACATTGTTTTTGGCATTTCTCACTACTCAAAGTTTTTTTGATGCGTTCTTCAACGGTTCCTACTATATAGTTACGCAATTCTTGCTCTATTTTATTCTCTTCGCAGCAGCACGAAACAATTTGTTTCATCATAACATCTAGATCGCTTACTTCGGACATGACAAGTCCACGGAGATTTGTTAAATCTTGTGTTTTCTTTATCAAAGTTTCTACAACACTTCTTACTTTTTCTTCGAATTCGTAATCTTCGCGACCAGAACAGTATGCGCCATCAATTCTATATTTTGCAAGTTCCTCTCTTAACGCATCCTCACCTGCCGATGAATAAAAAAGTACTTCTGTTAGGATTTGTTTATTCCTTATTCTATCTATAAGTACCATTGATTTTTCATTGCCGACAAGGTTCATGTCGGCAATGATTAAGTCATATTTCGAATAATCTATCGACTCAATGTTCGAACCATCAATCTCGTGTCTGGGTTCTGGGAAATTGAAGTACAATTCTTCAAGAATATCTTTTACGAAATCCCTCTTGGTTTCGTATGCGGTTTGCTCATTTTCAAACCATAAAATGTTATAATTTATGCGCATAATTTCTCCATTAACAATGGATTGTCAAAACGAATACAGCGGTGCCGACATCTCTTTCTGCAATAATTTCCCAACCATTTTCATCACATATATTTTTTATATGGTACAGTCCAACACCTGTACTTCTTGTTGTAGAAAAACCCTTTTCAAAGATGTCGTTTAAATTCTCAATTTTTTTATCAAATGGTTTATTTGATTTGAATTCTATTTCTATTCCATCATTCATTTTACTTGTTGATATGTCCAAAGCCGTTGCATGAGCTTTTCTCGCATTACTCACCATATTGTCAACAATAATAGATATATCTATTGGTGCGAAAAAAGTACTAAAATGAGGAATGGACGATTCAAAAGACATGAGTAGCTGCGTTTGGCTAGTGAATTGAGAAGATATTTTCTCAATATAGTTTTTTAGATATTCGACGATGTCGTACTTTGCCTTTGTTGAAAAATCATCAAATATCTTTTTTATACCAAATTTCGAGAACGTTATAATTTTACTATCCTCAAACGAAATCTTTCCTAGCAATTCCTCCACTAGTTTATACTCCAAAAATTCATCGTTTCTATTGTGCCGTATAAACTGTGTTATTAAGCTCTGAATATTGTTGGCGACAACATTTGTTTGATGGTGTAAGTTAGTGACGAGATCTATGTCTTGAGATGATAATGATGTGACAATTTTTAGTTGTTCTACTTTTTTTGCAAGCTGTTCTTTGGTTTTCTCTGTTTCTTGTTCAGCAATATTTTGGTTTATCTTAGCTTGATGAGCCTCAAAATGCGCTCTTTTTTCTGCTTGTTCCGCCTTTTTACGTTCTTCTTCTGCTCGTTCTGCTTTTTGTCGTTCCTTTTCCGCTTTTTCGTTAGCTATTCGTTCTTGCTCTTCCGCGTAAGCCTTTTCTTCTCTTTTTATTTCTTCGCCAATTTCCACACGCTGCCTAATCAACGCCCCTACAATAGGTTTTAAGATTTCGACAAGAAGTTGAATTCTATCACTATCTTCATCAAAACCTTGTCTATTTGTTGTCGCAATATCAGGCAACTTATCATTATCAAGAATGTCAAAACTTATTTCGCCTTCAATATAATTGCTGAAAGCTTGAGTGTTGTGCAAATAATCAAGGAAATTTTCTACAGCCAATTTTTTGCGGACATATAGCCTTAACTTATTCGGATTATAAACCTTATTTTTTAGATATCGAGAATCGTTGTTGCTTGCACTTTCCTTATCAATAGTAGCGTGGATGCCAATCCATCCTTCTAACTTATAAGGCATTCCTTTTTTCGTTTTTCGCCCATCACTAAGCAAAAAGCATTGCTCGCCAGATGTATACGGAAATTTTTTGTCATCAAAAAAAACAGTAGGTCTTTCCGTACTGGCAATTTGTTTTACCGAAGATTTAAAAAATAATGATTGACACAGTTCTTTTTCAATATTTCTTGACGTGTTGTTAAATAGAGCACACATATTTCTAAACGCAATCACTTTTTCAACTTTCTCAAAGTTGATTTTTTCATCGCGATGCGTTAAAAAGGCAACTTCCATCTTTCCGTCAAGAGCATCTGTCAGAAAAAAATCAGCAAGACGAGCCTGTAACCCCTTTAACGATTGTACACCAAAGTTTCGCAAATCAACATCCGTCAGTTTTATCATCGTTCCAGTTTTGTTCTTTTCCCAAAACGAACCTGACTCTATATTTATTTTCTTTGCGTCTATCCTATCAAGCCTTGGAACATCAGAATCTTTTGCATCAAGGGAATCTAGACACCACGCAGAACTTTCTTTTTTTGTTTTTGAAATGAGATAGTATTTTTTTGAAAGATATAGAGCCGCAAGTTTTCCTATGCCTTTTCGTCCCATCAACTGTTTTTTGGTTTCTTCATCTATAGTTTTATCATCACGCTTGTCTCTGCCTATAAGTGTATACTTACTAACAAGATCTTCATAGTCCATTCCGTATCCGTCATCAAATATTTCAATGACAGATTTCTCTTTATTTGCTGCGTTTATATAGATTTTAACATTTTTTGCATTGGCATCAAAGCCATTAGCTACCAGCTCAGCAATAGCAGTCCAGGCGTTAGAATACAAACCCTTGCCAAGCAGATGAAGCGCAAAGTACGAAAAATTGAAATAAATTTCATTCTTGGTATTTTTTGTATTCACAACAATTTACCCTTATTATCGGAAAGACTGAAATGGTATTTTTTTCACTTCATCTGCAATAGCCATTGCTAGCAAAGGAGGGACAGCATTGCCCACTTGTGAGTTTCGTTCATGCCTGTTTCCATAGAACCGCATCCAATCGGGCATAGATTGCAATCTAGCACCCTCTCTTGTAGTTAGAGCACGGTTTTGCAACGGATGTATGCATCGTAACGCAGATGGTGTTCCAAGACTGTTGGTTATTGTCGTGCTAGGCTTATGCCACCAAAGACGCCCATATGTATTATTATATCCAGACGTTAAATGACATTCCTGAGGTAATATACCACTTGCAACAAGCTCGTTGATATATGGTCGTCCCTTTCCTTCTTTAACGGCCTTTATGATTGTGTTCATTCGATCCCCATAGATTCCACATTCATGGTCGTATATTTCCACGCTATTTCCACGCATCAGCAACTGATAATCAGTCTTTGTTGCCTTTGTATACTTCTCTTTTTTCTGGCCACATCTGACAAGAGGCAAATCAGAAATAGCTTCTGCAACCGTTACATAATCTTTTAATCCCTGGCCATGTGTTGGGGATGGAAATTTCCATTCATAATCAATATCTTTTCTTAATCCAACAATAAAAACACGTTCACGGCTTTGTGGCACGCCAAAATCTTTCGCATTAAGCACTTTTCTATATAACCTATACCCCAACGAATCTGTAATGTGATCAAACAATGCAGATATGTCATCTATAACAGGATTTCCCTTATCATTTCTCATAGACAATAGTCCTGTCACATTTTCAAAAATAAACATGGCTGGCTGTAAAAAACGAAGCATTTTGGTGTACTCTTGGTACATCTTCGCCCTTTGGTCATACTGCCTTTTCCCAACAGTGCTGTAAGACTGACAGGGCGGTCCGCCGATGATAAGATCAACCGGAATGTTGGAGGAAATATTTTCAAGACTAAGTGTATTTTGTGTAATTTTAGCAATATCCCCTTTTATCAAGTGTATATCGTTAAAATTCGTAGCAAAGGCTTTTGCAGCTTGTTCATTATATTCATTAGCAAAAATGAAATTGAAATCGCGAGTTTTTTTAAAAGAATTATTCTCAATTTTATATGAGAATCCACACGTCAATCCACCTGCTCCAGAAAACAAGTCGACAACATTTATCGGCATAGCGCAAAGGTCCTCAAAAAAGGAATCGTACAACAAACATTTTTGCGAAAAGGGAATTATTTTTCATTCAAAGCAGCCTTTTTTCATTGACTCGACTTACAGATAAGTAACATATAATACCTCAATATTAATATACATTTTTTGTTATTCTAGGTATTCTGTTTCATCATTTTTTCCTTACACAAAGCATTTCTTGACACCTAGCTTCGGGTCTAGGTTCAACGTAAATGAACCCTAAACTATCCCTAAATCGCTTTTTTGGTAGAAAACGACGAATTTATCGCTGTCTTCGAGCATTTTCTTATTCAATTTTACAATAGAGCCATCATCTTCAATTTCATGGATGAAAACAGAGATTCTGCCCCCATTTTGCCTATTTGAGGAATAGCCGACACAAAGATTTGGAGAAAGACTTAGAATTAATTTATCCTTAATATTATCAGCAAGGACAAACCTTTTGTTTGTGCGGTTAACCATAAAATGGTAATCTATTTTCGCCCAATCGTCATTGCCCTCCACCAACAAATGGAAATTTACGGTCTGCTTCAAAAGCTTATAAGCAGTAAAGCCGTTTGGCAAAGTTTTCTCGGGCGAATATAGATCCTTTGCAAAAGTTAAGTTCTCGTAAGTTTCTTTAACAAAAAGATCGTTTATGGTTTTTGTCCTGCAGAGGAGTTTGTAAGTCAATTGCAAAAAACTAATATCCTGAAAGATTTTTGCTTTCTCGTTGATGTTGTCAGCAGTTTCGATTTCCCTTATATATTTGAAAAGCAGATCGTCATCCTTGCTTGTTTGTGTTTCTGTATTTTGCGTATACTGATTTTTCTCAAAGAAGATGTTATGTGCTTCTTTTCTTCTGAAATTGAGCTCTTTGTCACATATTTGCAATGCATTCGGATATTTATCAACGGAGTTATTTATCCACTGTTTAATTAAGCATTGTGGAAAGGAGTGATTTGCTTTTGTATTTCTTCTCATATTCTGAAATATAGTTGTAATGCAGAAATTTCCGCGGCTCGGCTCCAGCATCCGGGGTTTTAGGGGCGGAGCCCCTAGGAGAGGGGGTGTCCGGAAGACGGTTTGGACGCGGATTGGAAAGGAGATCCCCGCCTGCGCGGGGATGACGAGAGAAAGTCGCGGGGATGACAGTCTGCGGAACCAGCGGACAAAGCGGCTGCAGGCAGGGGGAGGCTTCCCCCACTGGATCCTTCGACTCCACTACGTTTCGCTCAGGATGACGATGCAGTCGTCCTTGTCGAAGTCGGAGCCGAAGGCTTGCCGGTAGCTCGATTCCAGCGCCTCTCCGGGGGTGCTGTTTTCCCTGAACAGGACCATGCCACTGTCCAGGCATTCCATGTCAAGCTCGCCGTCGGTGTCGATGCATTCCGGCCGGAACGTGGACCATAGGCAATAGTCGGTGAACCCTTCCCGAATGTCTTCTTCGAGCAGGTTGTCGCCGGTGCCCGCCTGGACTTTCAGGAACGCCTTTGCGCTCTTGACCCATGCGAGTATCGCGCCGCCGAACGTGTCGTGTTCCATAGTGCCTCCGCCCCGAAAGATAGATAATGTTCGTGACAGAAAATGACTTTTTGAGGGCTGCGATTTTGTCCGGGAAAGGGGTTGACAATCGTTTGACATGATTCTATATTTAATAGTGCTCAAATGTGCAAAAACTGTAGTACGACGCTATTTCATGCTTGTTGGTGCCGACGGAGGTATAGATGATGTTGACCGAACCTGCAAATAAATGTAGATTATGGGGGTATTATGGCTCTTGAAATAAGAAATATCCCGGTTCTTACAGGCTCTACGGCAGAGTCGTTCGTTCGTGCTGCCGAAGAACACGAAAAGAATCCGCGTCGTCTCGGGCTCAAAGTTTCCTTCGCCCAAATCGACGAGATGGCCGCCCGCGCACGTTCTTACAGAGAGGCCCATAATGGAAAGAATCCGTTTAGCATCTGATTGCACCCTTTACCCCATCGACAAGAATACCGACCTGTCTTCGTTCTGCTGCGGCGATGAGGATCTAGACGATTTCTTTCGGAACGATGCATGACAGCATCAAATCGACAATGATTCCCAAGTCTTCGCGGAACCGCCTAGAACGCAAGGTGCCCAATGCAAAGCATACGCGTACGTATCCTGCGCTCCTGATTGGACGATTGGGAGTTAACGGCCAGTTCCAACGCAGCGGCTTGCACTTGGGGAGTCAGGTCATTGATTACCTGATTTCCTGGTTTATCCACCCGGATAACAAAACTGGTTGTCGCTTTATGGTTGTCGATGCCTACAACAGGCCTGAAACGATAAATTTTTACCAAAAGAACGGTTTCCGTTTTTTGTATTCGGACGAAAATCTCGAGAAAGAAGCCTTCCGTGTTGATTCAAGCCAGTCGTTGAACACCAGGATGATGTATCTGGACTTGATCGACTTCGTGTCGTAGAGATTTTGACACCACTGGTGACAGTGGGCACGAACACGTTTTTCTTCAATCCCGATTTTAATGTTACGGGATTCACGACATTAGATAGATAATGTTCGCGACAGAAAATGACATGGTGATTATGGCGAATTCGGTACAATTAATTTTCGAGAAATCTCTTGACAGGGGCCGCGCGAGGATGTATATTTAGTGAACGGGTGTGCAGATTCATTCTTGCGCGCTCAACCTGAGATTACGACAATCCCTGCGACAGTCGGCATAGGCCATGCGCCCGTACGTGCATCCGCGGCTTTTAAGAGCCAACAGCACCGCAAGAGCATCCCATAAAAACTAGAAATATAAGGCTCAACATACGTTGTGCATCTGCGTATTTTTGCCTTTGTATTGTTACTAAAGAGAGGTCTTTTATGAGAAATCGAAAGATTGAATCTCACAATATCCATATTGATTCTGATTAAGGAGCGCTGGGGTTCGGGAGTCGTGGAACAGCTCAGCCTGGATATGCAGCGGGATTTTCCCGATGCGGACGGATTTTCGGTGTCGAATCTGTGGTTTATGAAGAAATGGTACTGTTTCTACACGCAGAAAGAGGCTGTGCAAAAACTCCAACGGGCCGTTGGAGAATTAGAAAGCGAAAAACTCCAACAACCTGTTAGAGAATTTGAGAAAACAAAACTGCACCAAGCTGGTGCAGAAATGCCTGCATTTTTTGCTGGCGTTCCCTGGGGACATCATATCGCAATTATCACGAAATGCAAATCTGTAGATGAGGCCCTGTTTTACATCAAAAAGACTGTGGAACAAGGGATGAGCCGCGCTGCGTTGATCAACTGCATCAAGGCAGATCTTTACAGCCACCAAGGCAAGATTGTCAACAATTTTACCGAAAAACTGCCCGATTTGCAGAGCAAACTGGTTCAAGATGTGCTGAAAGAGAACTACGATTTCGGCTTTGCTACTGTTGGTCACGAAATTTACGACGAAGCCGCAAAATCGACCTGCTGTTTTACCATATCCGCTTGCGCTGTTTCGTCGCCTGCGAACTGAAGGCAAAGCCGTTCGAGCCGGAGTTTGTCGGCAAACTGAACTTTTACGTGAACGCGGTAGATGAGTTGCTGAAGGCACCCGAAGACAATCCGACAATCGGGCTGTTGATTTGTTCCAACATGGATTCAACCGATGTACAGTGGTCTTTCCGTGGGCTGGGCACGCCGATGGGGGTCGCGACATACAACAACATCCGCATCAAAGATGCGTTGCCTTCGAAGGAACTGTTGGAAGAGCGCATGCGCCTTCTGCAAAAGGAAATGCATACTACGAAACGGCTCATTCGGAAAAAAGGCGAATAGCGCGTTCATGGAGAGGCAAAAATTCAAGATTATGCCGATTGAAGTCAAGTTGGATTTCGTGTGGCGAATGGAGACTAAATCCGGGCTTCTTGCATTTTCTCCGGCATGTGTCGCATGCCGGAGGCTCTTGACCCATGCGAGTATCGCGCCGCCGAATGTGTCGTGCAGCCCCGTCATGACAAGAACGGAATCCAGTAAACGGGAATGCAGTCCGTATTCCCGTCCACAGCAAAGTCCTTTGTGAATGCGAGAATGCGGCGGCCAATGCGGCGTGAATATTTCTTGCAGAATTCATCAAGGGATGCATGCGACTTGTAGCCCGACGACTTGACTTCGATGGGGCAAATTTTACTTTTCTCCGATATGATAAAATCTACCTCGTAATTGCTGTTCGTGTTCTCCTTGGGCCATGCGTAGTAATAGAGTTCGTGGCCTGCGGCACGCAGCATTTGTGCGACGGCGTTTTCGTAAATGTATCCCAGATTGGCACTGGTCTTGTCCGACAGGAGTTTCTCGTAGATGATGTTGTCCGTAAAGTCCTTGTCCTTGAATGCGAGCGTCACGAAAAGCCCCGTGTCGGCGGTGAACATCTTGTAAAAGTTGATGTTCTTGTTCATGGCGAGGCCTGTATTCGGGTCGTTTGCATGGTAGGCGAGTGCGATGGTAGAAGAATCACTCATGTTCGCGACAATTTCTTCAACGCGGGCCGCCTTGGTGCCGGGCAGCACCGAACTGACCTGATAGCGTTTGGCGTTGCCGGTAAGCTGTGCGGGGATTGCGTCGAACAGGCTTGCGGCACGGCCGCTTGGATCAATCTTGGAAAAGTCGTCTTCGTAAAGTTCTATGATTTCGCGCTTGACCGAATCGACCATCTTGAAACTGTTCGACCGGATATATTCGTGGACCGCCTGCGGCATGCCGCCCACAAGCATATACAGCCGGAAGTCCCGCATCAGTTTCCGGTGCCCCCCGTTACCGAGAGGGATTCTTTTGGCGACGGCCTCCCTGAGCAGGTTGGCGGTGGCCCTGTCGCCCAGAGCCCAACGGAATTCCTCGTAATCTAGCGGGAAAAGTTCCATTCGGGTTTCTTCACTTGGAATGACTATTTTTTTTACGTTCTTCTTGATGGATATGAGCGAGCCTGTTTCGATGTAGTCGTAGCGGTGGTCCTTGACAAGGTGCTTGATGGCCTGCCTTGCCTTAGGGCACAACTGGATCTCGTCGAAAACGATGCAGGACTTGCGTTCTTCCAGTTCCACCTGGTAGGCAATTTTGAGCCGCAGAAAAATGTAGTCCAGGTTCGAAAGGTCGTCAAACAGAGCCATGATTTCCGAAGATGCCTTCGAAAAGTCAATGAGAATGTAAGACTTGTATTCCCGTTTCGCAAATTGCTCTACAATTGTCGATTTGCCGACGCGTCGAGCCCCCTTTATCATAAGTGCGGTAGAGCCATCACGCTCCTTTTTCCATTGGAGCATCTTTTGATAGAGTTTTCGTTCAAAAACAGGGGCTGTTTTCATCATTTATTTACCTCTCTGAGCCAAATATAATCTATTTTGCCCAAAATCACAAGTTTTGTTTTTTAGAAAATGCCTAAAATCACTAATTTCTATACAGCATATTTGCCGAAATACACTTTTTTGATTATTGTCTGTAAAAAGATTGCTCTACGGTACAAATATAGCTTTAGACAATGACAAAAAATGTCGCTACCGAAATGTACATTTGCGGCCATGGCAACGCGCACCCCCACGTCAAGGCTAAAGGTCAACGACAGCGAAACAACTCACCCTTCCTTGAACCCTTCCAAAACCTTGTACAGCAGGGTGTACAGGGTCTTGGCTTCGGCATCGGTGAGGTTGACGCAGCTGACCATGGACTTGGGGACGCTTGCGGCCTTGCGCTTGAGCGATTCGCCTTCGGCGGTGAGGCTTACCGAGAGGCAGCGCTCGTCGCTCTGTTCGCGGGTGCGCTGGATGTAGCCCTTGGCTTCGAGCTTTTTTAAAAGCGGGGTGAGCGTCCCGGAATCGAGAAACAGCTTTTTGCCGAGTTCCGAGACGTTGCATTTTTTTTCTTCCCACAGCACGAGCATCACAATGTACTGCGTGTACGTGAGGTCAAGCGGTTCCAGATACGGAGCGTAACGGCGCGTAATCTCCTTGGACGCGGCATACAGCGGGAAGCACAGCTGGTTTTCGAGTTTTAGCTGGGGGCAGTTCATGGGGGCTCCTAGAGCAACTTCTCTACACAGGCGCGCACGGCGTCCATGTCGGCGGTGGGTTCAAAGCGCGCGACCACGTTGCCTTCGCGGTCCACGACGAACTTGGTGAAGTTCCACTTGATGTCGGGATTTTTCTTGTAGTCCTTGTCGATGCTCTTGAGGAGCACGGCCATGGCGGCGGCCTTTACGCCAAAGCCGAAACCTTCGAAACCTTTCTGCGATTTCAGGTAGGTGTAGAGCGGGAGAGCGTCGGGGCCGTTCACGTCGGACTTTTTCATTTGCGGGAATTCGGTGCCGTAGTTGAGCGTGCAGAATTCGTGGATTTCTTCGTCGGTGCCGGGGGTCTGGCCCTTGAACTGGTTGCAGGGAATGTCGATGACTTCGAAACCCTTGTCGTGGAAGTCGGAATACATCTGTTCGATCGGCTTGTAATGCGGGGTGAAGCCGCAGCCGGTCGCGGTGTTCACAATGAGCATCACCTTGCCCTTGAAGTTTGCGAGCGGGACCTGGTTGCCCTTGCCGTCGGTGAGGGTGAAATCATAGATGGTTGCCATAATGAGCCTCCGTTTTTGTGGGTGTTGCTGACGGTGTTTCGCCGTATTTGATTGTATACAATTCAATTTTATAAAATTCATTCTCAAAAGTCAATAGGTTTAAGCAAAAAATAAGCTTTAGACCGTCTTTTTTTCCATGGAGGGGTGATTTTCGCATTTTCCGACGGAACGCATTATTTTATATACAAATGGGCGTACTGCCGGGCCACGCTTAATCTATATTCAATATCATGAGACCCGCTAAACTTTCCATACTCGCGCTTTTGGCATTCTGTGCGCTGCTCCATACCGGCTGCGCGTCCGTCTTTTTTTCGACTGTCAATATCCAACCTGTCACCATCGTGGCCGACGACGATGACGAATACGACTTCTATGTCAACGGAGTGCTGAAATGCGAGAACACGAGCGAGTGCACAGTCTACCGCAGCACGTATGGACGCTGCAAGATGTCCATCGAAGCGTCACGCGACGGAGTCATCCTGGGTTCGGAGAAATACGGCTACTGGCACGAACCTTCCTTCATCGAGCAGATGTTCCGGGACAAGGATGACGACGAAAAAGAAAAAAAGTGTCCCGAGGGCTTTTTCAGCGGGGCGCAGGCGGTCGTGAGAATCGACCCGGAAATCAAGGCTCGCGTGAGCGCCGCAAGGGAGAAGGCCTGGAGAGAAGGCCCTAACGCCTCGTGGGAGAAGTCTCCCCTCAGTTCCAGTTCCGCGGAATAATCCGCAGGCGCTACTTGGAAGCCCTGACCTGCTCGAGTTCGTCCTCGAGCTTTTTCGTCTGCGCGTTGTTCGCGTCGATGATGTTCTTCAGGTTCTCGATCTCGGTCTCCTTGTTTGAGAGCTTGTCCTCGAGTTCCTTCACCTTGGCTTCGGACTCGTGCTTCTCCTCGTTGCTCTTGCTCAGCTGGGCGAGCAGGCTGTCGGTGGAGCTGCGGAGCTTTTCGGCCGTCTCCTCGGCGTCCTTCACGGCGGAGCTGTCGCAATCGGCACCTTCGGCGCACTTGCACCCGAAGAACTTCTTGTTGATGGCGATGGCGGCGACGGCACCGAGGGCGAGTCCGGAAATAAAGCTGCTGGTCTTCATAGAAAAACTCCTTGGTTCAATTTACTCATGTAATATCTATAAATTTTTCGCGGAAAACAAGTGACCCCGCGCAAAAAAAGGCCTTTTTTACACCTATGGCTCTATAAAGCACTCGTCGTATGGGATATGGCCCCTATGGATTGCCCGAACTGGTCCTTTTTTTATTTGTCGTAGCAAACATCTTTGTCAACCATAGGCAATATCGCAACACAATAACCGTCAAAACAATCTATCCTTTTCCACGCATCTGCTGGCCCATAATAATCAAAATAATCCCTCAAAGTAACAGCGGTATAGCTATACCACGCAGCTGTATCCTGTTCCGCAATTATGTTATAGTGATTTCCGTCAGCAATTTTAATCCCTATTTCAATTTCTTCGCTTCTATTACTCGAAAATACATGTACCTTCAGCTTTGACGAGCCAATCGTCTTCTTATACATTTTTTCATTTATTCTGCAGTCAAAAGTCTTCCATATAGGAAACTCCTCCGACGCAACGCAACTATCAATGAACTCGTCACCAAATGACAAAAAACTATATGACTCATCCTCGGCTGAGGTTCGACATCTTATATTCTCAAAAAGATTCCCTTTTATTTTGGCACAATTTGTACATAGTCCATCTTCAATAATCAACCGTTCATAACATATTCGTTCACTGTTCAAATAAAAACGAACGCTATCTACATCCGATGTCGAATTAAGATAAAAATTGGCTCCTGGCGGAAAACAATCCGTTTCGCCGTCATAATAACAACCACAGAACAACCCGTAGATTGCGGTTGTCAAGGCGAAGTATATTTTAGACTTTTTCTGCATGAGTTGCTGCTAATAATTTATATGCTTTTAATTGGATAAATCGTAGCAAAATTCTTCTTTTACAATTGGCAACGTTGCGACACAATAGCCGTCATAGCAACCGCCACGATTCGACGAAGCCGGCGAATCAAACACATCAAAAAACGGTCTTATTGGATTTTCCTCATAACCAAACCATTCAGCAGTATCCTGTTCGGGAATGACATTAATATAATTCCCGCCAATTACAGTGAAGTCCGTCTCTATATTATTTATGTCTCCTTTTATAAAAATCTCTATGCTCATCTTACTTGAATCAAAATCAACATTCTCCAAAGGACCGAGACCACAGGAAAAAACGTTCCATACGGGGCAATCATTCTCCGAAACCTTTAGAGTAGAATCGTCGCACTGGTATTTGTTTTCGCTTAATCCAACCACACAGACCCGCCGAGTATTGAGAAAAAAATGAACACTATCAATATCTGTCATAGATATAATTTTCAAAAATACATACCGATTTGAATCATAACATTTCGTCTCAATTCCCTCATAGCAACCGCAGAACAATCCGCAAATTGCGGTTGCTAAGACGAGGAATATTTTAGATATCTTCTGCATGATTTTACTGACAAAGGTGTCTATGGCTCTATAAAGCACTCGTCGCCCAAAACTCCTCTTTTACAAACGCCATTGTTTTTCTTGTACGAGAACATACAAATACCATTCACACATTTTTTGTTCGAGAAATCAATATCGGAATCAGATGATTTCTGAATCTGTTCCATATCCCGCTCTAAAAAGAACCCATATGCGTAATTGTATTTCACCTCAATACTCTCTGCATACAGTTCCTTGCCCAAGGAATTATTCTTGATGACATTTATTTTCAGTTCATGACGTTTTGACGATTTTAACTTGTGGCAATATTCACCCGCTCGACATGTGTACTTAACAATAGACGGATAACTATAATAATTCTCGATATTGACAATGGCCCAAGTCCCTACGTCATATCCACTCGACCGGCAAATGGTATCACCGTCCAAGGTAAATGAAATCTCTATAGATTCTTCATCCGATTCATCATATGGAATATAATCCCCTATAGATTGCCCATATTGTTCATATAACCGATTATCATTTACTGAATAGAAAAACATCGTTTTGATGGCATCATCATAAACAGAACATTCGTCGCTGGTGGTACAACCCCAGAACAATCCGCAAAATGCGGTTGTCAAGACAAGGCTTATTATAGATAACTTTTGCACCACATTACCTCTTTTTACTTGTCGTAGCAATTCTCTTTTAATATTTCCGAATACGGCTTCATCGCAACGCAATAACCCTCATAACATCCGATTCTTTCCCATGTAGATTCCGAACCATAATAGTCATAAACATACACTACGCTTTGCTCAGAATAACTGTACCATTTTGTTGTATCCTGTTCTGAAATGATGATATAACGATTTTTTGTATGATATGTCATATCCATTTCTATCTTCTGTATTCCCTTGTCCGAGAATATACCTAGCGTCAGATTAAATGAAGACAGCGATCTTCTGTATTCCTTTTCATCTATAAAGCATTCTAGATTCGTCCATGAAAGATATTCCTCAGATGACAAACATTTGTTTGAATCTTTGGGCAAGCCATCAAATAAATCTGCCGATAATGAAGAATGACATATCTCATCTGTCGAAAGGAACCCTTTTCCGCCATTACACACTCTTTCATCATTGAGATAAAACTGAACGCTATCAATCCTTTCACTTGTTATAAAATTCAAGCTCACCCTAGGGAAGCACTCCGTTTCGCCGTCATAGCAACCCCAGAACAATCCGCAAAACGCGGTTGCCAAGACAAGGCTTATTTTAGATAACTTTTGCACCACATTACCTCTTTTTACTTGTCGTAGCAATATTCCTTATCTTTTATTGGCAACGTTGCTACACAATAACCATCATAGCAGCCAGCACGATTTGATGAAGCCGGAGACCTAAAATCTTCAGAAAAGGATATCATGGGATTGTCCTTATAACCAAACCATATAACTGAATCTTGTTCAGAAATGACATTGATATTATTCCCGCCCATAGCTGGTATGATTATATTTTGTTCTTTTTTTTGCAATTCTTCAAATAAGTGCATAGAAACAATGGTATCTTGGGTTCTGATCTTATCAGGAGGTTTTCTTAAATAACAATCCAAATTATACCATGAAGGACATTTTTCTAACGAGTCGCAAAGATCTTCACCGGTCAACACCTTATGAAAATCTTTGTCATAAAAATACTCTTTACTTGCAGGCTTAACAAAGTGATATGCATTGTTTATATGACACACCTGCTCCCCATTTAAATAGATATCTGCACTATCTATCTTTGTAGTAGATAATATGTGAATAGAGATATATTCCTTTGAATCAAAGCACTCAACATCTACACCCTCATAGCAACCGCAGAACAATCCGCAAATTGCGGTTGTTAAGACAAGGCTTATTATAGATAACTTTTGCACCACATTACCTCTTTTTACTTGTCGTAGCAATGTTCTTCTTCTACAATTGGAAGCGTCGCAACGCAATAGCCGTCATAGCAACCGCCACGATTCGATGAAGCCGGTGAATCAAACACATCAAAAAACGGTCTTATTGGATTTTCCTTATAACCAAACCATTCAGCAGTATCCGATGCTGGAATTATATTGATAATTTTTTTTCCAGAAAGCGGCTTATCAATATTGATGTTTTTTTCTTGGAGGCCATCAAACAAAAGTACAGAAACGTAATTTGCATTAACGTCAATTTTATCAGAATGACCTAGAATACATCCCGCAGATTGCCACGATAGACATTTTTCTGCTGAGTCGCAATGCTCTATGTCAGCTACTTTTTTATTTATCCCATCATCATAAAAAAATTTTTCATCTTCCCGTTTTACATATAACCGAATTTTATTCAAATAGCATTTTTGAGATTCGTTTATATTGATTATCGCGCTATCAATATTTGTAGCGGACAAAACATTTATTATCAAATATTCTCTCGTATCAAAGCATTCCGTTTCGCCGTCATAGCAACCACAGAACAATCCGCTGATTACCGACATGCAAAGCAGAACGGTCTTACGCATTGACAATCTCCTCAAAAAAATTCTGGTTATTACCCCGCACTTTCATGAAATATATAACTTATACGTAAAAACCGGCGTTTTTTATGCAAAAAGCCGGTAAAATATCAAAAACAAAAATCCCCCGGATTGCTCCGGGGGACCTTTGCAGCGGGAAGAGCGAGATTCGAACTCGCGATAGGATTAAGTCCTATACGTCCTTAGCAGGGACGCGCCTTCGGCCAGCTCGGCCATCTTCCCATCTTGGGGACTCTAATTTTACTTAATTTTCGGCCGATTTTCAAGGGGTGACGGCAAAAAAAGCTATATTCGACTAAAAAAAGAGGCTCTGCGCAACCCGCAGGGTCCTTTTGGCGATTTGTAAGGCTCATATGGCAAAAGATAGAAAGAAGAAAAAGAGTTCCAGGCTCGTGAAGTTTTTCAAGATCGTGGCGGCTTTCGCCCTCGTGGGGCTCATCTGCTGCATTCCCGCCTACATCGTGGTGTTCAAGGTGCTCCCGGACCGCGACCCCGACAAGCAGTTCAACCGCGAGACCATCCTCCAGGTGCTCTCGGGCGAGACGCGCGTGTACTACCGCGACGGCGACAACCTGCTCGGCGCCTTCTTCGACGCGAACCACCGCCTCTACGTGCCCTACGGCGACATCCCGAAGGATATCGTGAACGCGCTCGTGGCCGCCGAGGACGCGGGCTACTGGACGCACAACGGGTTCAGCCTGCAGGGGTTCCTCCGCGCGATGGCCGCTAACATCAAGAGCGGCCACATGCGGCAGGGCGGTTCCACGCTCACCCAGCAGACGGCGAAGAACGTGCTCGGCCGCGAGGAGAGGAGCATCAAGGCCAAGTGGAAAGAACTCATCGACGCGCTCAGGCTCGAGAGGCACTTTTCCAAGGAAGACATCCTCGAATTCTACCTGAACCAGTTCCACGTCTCGGGTACGGGCAAGGGCGTGGCGATCGCCGCACAGTATTTCTTCGACAAGGAACTCAAGGACCTGACGCTCGCGGAATGCGCGTTCATCGCGGGTTCCGTGAAGGGACCGTTCAACTACGACCCGTTCATCCAGCGCACGGAGGAGCGGCGCGAGAGGGCCATCAAGCGCGGCGAGGAACGCCTCCGCTACGTGCTAGGCCGCATGGTCGAGGAAAGCTATATCGACCAGGAACAGATGGACGACGCGCTCGCGGAACCGCTGCACTTCAAGCACGGCAACTTCCGCTTCAGCGTCTCGACGACGCTCGAACGCATCGACGAGAAGCTTTCGGGCGAATATTACCAGCAGCTGTTCGAGGAAAAGGGCATCGGAGACTGGCGCAAGGCGCAGCTCGAGATCGTGACGACGCTCGACGCGAAGAGCCAGGATGCGGCCAAGCGCGCCCTCCAGAACAACATCAGCAACCTGCAGATGCAGCTCGGCGGGTTCGTGCTCCCGAAGGCGCAGTTCGCGAACAAGGCGGTAAGCGCGCGCAAGGGCGACTACCTCTACGGCGCGGTCGACACGGTGCTGTACAACGAGAACGGCTCGCTCAAGGCGCTGCGGCTCGGGTTCGGGCAGCTCAAGGGCGAGGTGGGCGAGGAATCGCTCAAGGAGTTCGGCAAGCAGGTGGGCAAGGACCCGGCCGCCGTACTCGGCAACCAGATGAAGAAGGGCGCGATTCTCCTGGTGAGCGTCGCGGACGAGAACAAGGTGAACGGGTTCGTGCCCTGCAAGATAGAGACGGAACCGGTATTGCAGGGCGGCCTCGTGGCCATCCAGAACGGCAGGGTGCTCGCATCCCAGGGCGGGTTCCACAACACGGACTTCGACCGCAGTTTCAAGGCGCTACGGCAGCTGGGCAGCAGCTGGAAGCCTATCCTGTATGCGCTCGCGCTCAAGTATAACTGGAACTACATGAACCCGCTCGAGAACGACTTCAACGTGTTCCAGTACGTGAACCAGTTCTACTTCCCGCGCCCCGACCACAAGAACAAGGGCGACGTGGTGAGCATCGCGTGGGCGGCGACCCGCTCCGAGAACATCGCGAGCATCTGGCTTCTGGACCACCTTCTCGACAGGCTCAACCAGGAACAGTTCGACGCCGTCGCCGCGGAGAACGGCTACGCGCAGCTCCCCGACGAGGATTCGAAGGCTTACTTCGCGAGGCTCCGCGACAAGTTCGGGCTCACCATGAAGGAAGACGTGAAGCGTGAAATCGAGTTCACGAAGGCGCAGTACAGGCTTGCGGCTCTCTACGAGAGCGAGGACAAGTTCGACAAGGCGATGGACGTGAGGAACCTGCGCTACGGCACCTACAACGACGTGGCGATGAAGCAGGCGAAGAAGGACGAGAAGATCAAGGCGTTCATCGCGCACAACTACAAGAACTACTCCGAGATACTCCGTGCCCGCGAGATGCAGGAGCTCGACCCCGACGTCTCGGAAAAGCTCCCGCCGCTCGATTCCGTGAAACTGTTCCGGAACTTCACGCTCGCCGACATGAAGCGGCTTTCCGCCATGATCGACCCGGTGAATTCCGAAATCGACTACCTGCTGCCCGACAACATCCGCTACTGGCCGGACTTCCGCCGTTCGCTCTCGATGGCAGAATACGCGAGGTTCGCGCACGAAATCGGTATCCACCAGAAACTGCAGAAGGTGTTCAGCATGCCGCTCGGCGTGAACGAGATTACGCTCGGCGAAATCAGCACGGCGTACCAGACCATCCTTTCGGGAAAGGTGTACAAGTGCAAGGACGGCGAATGGAACGAACCGTGCTTCATCAAGGAAATCCGCGACAGGAACGGACACGTCATCTTCAGGAACACGGTGGAGTCGAAGGTCGTGCTCGACGAGAACATCACTTCGCAGATGGGCGCGATGCTGCGTTCGGTGTTCACGAACGGTACGGCCAGAAGCCAGAATTCTTCCATCGCGGTAGTGAGTGCCGACGGGAAGACGAAACTGCGCTACCCCGTGGTAGGCAAGACCGGTACCACCAACGACTACAGGAACGTGGCATTCATGGGCGGCATCCCGACGTACGTCTACGAGAAGGAGGGCTTCGCGCTCGATTCCGTGATTGCCGTCGGAAGCTACGTGGGCTTCGACAACAACAAGCCGCTGAAGTCGGGCAAGACGCGTATCGCGGGCGCCTCGGGCGGCCTTCCGCAGTGGGCGTCTTTCGCGAAGGAAGAAATCGAGATTCTCAAGATTCCCGACATGGTGGACTTCTACGACATTTCGATTCTCGCGACGGGCGAGGTGCCGCTGCAGCTTGCGAACGAGCGCGGCGAAATTACGGTCGACCCGATGACGGGCCTCTACGTGACCGAAGCGGGGACGGCGGGAAGGCCGTTGCCGTGGCTCGAGGTTCCGGGATTCATTCCGCCGCAGGTGCAGGAACAGGCCGCCGAATCCATCGCCGAGATGGGAATCATGACGAGCCTCCCGATGCCTGCGGCCGCTGCCGTCGTGGAATCGTCGGCTAGTGCGGACGCGCAGGCGAACGCACCCGTCGGTTCCGAATCGGCGCATACTACCTTGGATTCGATTCCTGCGGTGCAGGCGGCGCAGGTCCCGGTGGCTCCGGCTGCAAAACCCGATTCGACGCCTGCTCCGGCTGCTGCATCTGCCGCTGCTTCCGTTCCGGCTGCGCCTGCTCCGGCCACTGCGCCCGCTGCAACTCCCGCACCCGCCGAACCGAAGGCTGCCGCAATGCCCAAGGACGACGACTGGGATTTGCCGGAAGGGATGGACGGAGGTGCCTTCGTGCCTATCGAGGCGGAATAAGTAATCAGAAGCGTGTGATGTGAAATGGGAAACAAGATGAACAACAAGTTTTTTAGCAAGGTGATTCTCTCGGCCGCGACATTCATGCTCGCCGCCTGCGCAGGGAACGCCCCCTGTCCCGCCACGGATGCCTCCGTGCAGCAGGCAGGAATGCCTGCCGCCCCGGCGGAATCCTCCGCCGCGCCGGGCCAGGCGGCGCCCGCGCAACAGGCTACGGCCCAGGACGCGAAAATGCAACCGGCAACCGCGACAAAGAAATCCACGGCGGAACCTTCCGCGACAAACGAAGGCCGGACATATTTTACTTCGGACGTGCTCGACAGCTACAGGCTCTCGACTCCGGATTCGGTCCCTGCCGCAAACGGCGGTGACGGAAGTGTGGGTATAAATAACGTTGTCTGTGAAAATCCGGCCGCGACGGCTGCCGCGGCTCCCGACCCCTATACCGACTTCCCGACCCTCGCCGCCCGCGTGTTTGCACACGCCGATTCGCTCTACGCGACAGGCCTCACCGATTCCGCCAGCGCCTACCTGCAGCGCTTCCGCATCATCAAGCCGCTCTGGAACACCTGGGAAGCCCAGGCAGATTCCATGCTGAACGAGTTCGGCAAGACGCGCGCCGAGAAGGCGAAGGCGTTCGAGCCGCTGGTGCTCACCATCCAGAACATGAACCGCGTGAAGTCCGCCTACAGCATGGTGGCAGAAATTGCGGACAGCCTGATTGCGCTCGCCCCGGGCGATTCCCTTGTGAACTGGGCCAAGATCCAGAAGCAGAACGCATTCGCCAATACGCTCGAGAAGGCGAAGAAGGAATTTGCGCAGATCAAGGCACTGGCCGATGACCAGGCGCAATTCGCCGAAGCGCTCAAGAAGATCGAAGAATTCCGCATGCGCTATGGTGACTTCGAACAGGCGCTCCGCATCCAGGAATACACCGACCACGTCAAGGAAATGATGCAGTCCGCCGATTCCGAAGCTGCGAAGTACTGGGAATCGCATGACCCCGCACAGGCACTCGCGAAGGCCGACACCCTCATAAAGGCAGGCAAGTTCGCCGAAGCGAAGGATATCCTCACCAAGCTCAAGGCGAGCAACCTCCGCAAGAAGGCGGGCGAGAAGTACCAGGAACTCGCCAACACGTTCTGCAACGCGCAACGCAAAACTACATCGCAGATCTTCGCGAAGGCGCAGAAGCAGAAGGACGCAGCAAAGAAAAAGAAGTTGCTCCAGAACGCCATCGGACCGCTTGACAAGTGCCTCGCGGAATACCCCGAATACACGCAGAAGCAGAAGGTCGTAGACAACAAGAGCTTCCTCGAGAAGGAACTCGCGAAATGATAGATTCCGAAGTGTGGCAATACGCGCAGTACCCCGCATTCTTTGTGCTGGGGGCAGTAGTCAGCCTCATCAACAGCATCGCGGGCGGCGGTTCCACGCTGAGCCTCCCCATCATGATTTTCCTCGGGATGCCCGCGACCGTCGCGAACGGCACGAACCGCATCGGGCTTATCATCGGGAACTTCAGCAGCGCGTTCAACCTGATGAAGCACGGCTACCTGAACAAGAAAATCTTCATGCAGCTTGCGGTTCCCACCTTCCTGGGCGCTCTCGTGGGCGCATGCTTCCTCGTGCGCATCGGTGACAAGATGTTCCAGGCGATTCTCGCGGTCGTCATCTGCGTCGTGGTGGTCATGAGCAACCTCCGCAAGGACATCCTCGGCAAGCCTCCCGCGACGCCTCCCGAAAAGCTCACCTGGAAAGGCGCGCTCGGATTCTTCGGCATAGCGGTTTACGGATGCATCGTGCAGGTGGGTGTGGGGTTCGTGCAGATTTTCGGGCTCACGCGCTACACCGGAATGGACGCCGTCCACGTGAACGCGCTCAAGAACTCGCTTACCAACGTGTTCCTGCTCGTAAGCACCGTGGCACTCGGAGTCATGGGGAAGATTGACTGGCCCATTGCCATCGTGATGGCGGCAGGTGCCTGGCTCGGCGGCTACCTCGGGAGCTTTACGCAGAGGAAGAAGGGAAACGCGTTTGTTCGCCGCTTCGTGAGTGTCGCGAGCGTCATCATGGCCGTATTCCTGGTCGTGGATTTAATTGTCAGCTAGTTCTTCGAGCAGCTTCTTTGCAAGTTCTGGGTCGCCCGCTGCGAGAAGTTCCTTTTGCGGCCGCGGCAGCTTCTTGATGCGCGCTTCCAGGCGCAGGGCCATGCCGTGGCTTTCGAGTTCGAACTTGCGCAATATGCATTCTGGCGGGAAGGCCTTCGTGAATTTCGCGCCCTTGCCGGACTTGTGCTGCTCGAACCGCGCCTCGACATCGACGGCGTAGCCCGTGTAGATGCGGTTTCCTGCGCAGCGGAGCATGTAGACGAAATGGGGCATTCTTTCGGCGGACCTAGGCCGCTTCGCTCTTCGCCTCTTCGGTTTCGTTATGCGGCTTTGACACGATGTTCATGTATATCGTACCGAGGATTGCCGCGCAGAAGCTTCCGAGCAAGATGCCGAGTTTCGCGGAATCCTGGCGGTCGCCCACGTCGAAGGCGAGGTTCGCGACAAATAGCGCCATGGTAAAGCCGATGCCCGCGAGCATGCCGCCGCCCCAAAGGATCTTCCAGCTGTAGCTGGGTTTCACCGACACGCCAATCTTCACGGCGAGCAGGCTGAAGAGGAATATGCCGATGGGTTTGCCGAGGATAAGCGCAAGCGCGACCGCACCCATCACGGGGACTTCCACGCCGCCGAGCTTGATTTCGACACCCGCGTTGCTGAGCGCGAACAGCGGCATGATGAAGAAGTTCACCCACGGCACGAGTGGCTTGAAGAAGCGTTCCTGCATCGAGATGCTCTCGCGTGCGCCGCGCTTCAAGAGCGTAAACACCTCGTACTGTTCGTTGCGGTCCTTGACCTCGCCCGAAAGCGCACCGCCGACGCTACCCGCAAAGTGGGCGAGCTTGCCCTTCGCGAGCACAGGCTTCGCCGGAACCGAGAGCCCGAGCAGCACGCCCGCGATAGTCGGGTGCACGCCGCTCTTCACGAAGAACGCCCAGACAGAAATCCCTATCAGGCCGTGCAGGAGCAGGTTGCGGACCCCGATGCGGAACAGCACGTTGATAAGCACGAGCAGGGCAAAGCCGGTACCGAGGGCGATGAAGTTGATGCCGTCTCCGCTCGGGTAGCCAATCGCAATAACGAGAATCGCGCCGATGTCGTCGGCAATGGCGAGGGTCAGGATCATCACGCGGAGCGCATGCGGCACCTTCTTGCCGAGAATGGCCATGCAGCCCACCACGAATGCGATATCGGTCGCCGTCGGGACGCCCCATCCGTGTGTGGCGCTGTTGTCGCCATGCGGGCAAAGGAGCAGGTATATGAGTGCAGGGAAAAGCATGCCGCCGGCGGCTGCTATCACGGGCAGGCTCGCCGCCTTGGGGTTCCGGAGTTCGCCGTAGGTCATTTCGCCCTTGACTTCGAGGCCGATATTGAAGAAGAATACCGTCATCATCGCGTCGTTGATGAGCCAGTGCAGGTCGGCGGAACCGACCCAGCTGCCTATCGTGAGCGCGAACGGCATGTGCCAAAAGTGATGGTATGTTTCGGGACTCAGGTTGGCCCAGAGGAGGGCCGCTAGCGTCATGATGATAAGGACGATGCCGCCGGTCGTTTCCACCTTCATCAGGCGTTCTATCGGAGTTATAATCTTCCGGACGGGGGTTTCCGGGAACAAATCTTCAATCTTGTCGCTGCTGGTGACTCTTGCGGACATATCTACCTATAGGTGTTGGATGGTTGTTCGACCTTTCACTTACTAAAATAATCATTTTTTGGAAAGACGGTAGACGTCTCCCGTACAAATGGCGTTATTTGGGCGACAAAGCGCTACTTTGCGAGGTGCAGCTTGCGGAGTACCTTGCCTAGGAGCTCGTTCAGGATGTCCTTCGCGTCCTTGCTGCCGAGGTAGCGCTGCACGATGAGCGTGAGCGTGAAGAGCGCAAGGCCCGCCGCACAGGCATAGATGACGAGCACCACGAGACTTGTATTGCGGACAAACTCTCCCGACACGCGGTCGAGGCCCACGGCGGCACAGATCATGATACCGAAGGCGACAAGCGCGCGGAGCATGTTGAGGAGGGCGTCCTTCATGCCGTCGGTCCCGTTTTTCTTGGCCCACATGAAAATCATCGAGATGACCTGGAGGATTGCTCCCGTGGCGCCGACGATGGGGACGCTCTTGATGCCGAGCCCCGCTTCGGGAGCGCCGAGCAGAATATAGGCGGGGATGGTTGCCGCGAAGATGCCGGTGTTGAGCAGCGTCGGCACCCACATGCGCTCGCAGGCGTAGAAACTGCGGACGAGCACCGCCTGGAGGCAGAGCCCGAGGCTCACGGGCAGGTACCAGCGGAGGATTTCGGAAATGGCTTCGGTAGTTTCGCGCTGGAAGGCACCACGCTCGAAGAGGATGCGCACCGCAGGGAAGCTGAGCGCCCACACGGCAACCACTGCCGGGATGAGAATGCAGAACATGCGCGAGAGGCTCTTCCAGATTTTGCGGTTGAGCTGCCCGAAATCGCCTTCCTTGACGAGGCGCGCCATGTCGGGGTAGCTCGTGACGGATACGGAGAACCCGAATACCGCCACCAGCGTGTACATGACGCGGTAGGCGTAGTTGAGGCTCGAGATGCCTCCCGTGCCGAAGTTCGCGCCGAAGCTACGGATGATGAATTCGAGCCCGAACATGGAGCCCACGCCCAGTGACATCGGCAACATCATCTTGAAGTAGCGCACGATATCCGGGTGTGTCGGCTGGATGATGAGGTCGTAGTGCACGCCTCCGCGCTTTGCGCCGAAAATCTGGAGTGCGAAGAACCCGATGAACGCTCCGACCGGGACGCCCCAGGCGAACCCTTCGAGGCCGTAGTCTGTTCCGGTGTACCTGGTGAGCGCGATGCCCGCGGCGCCGCCCCCGACAATCGCCACGTTGTAGATGAGGCCGGTGAGCGATGGGATCAGGAACTGCTTGCGCGTGTGCTGTACGGCGACAAGGATGCTGCCCACGAAGATGAACATCTGGCCCGGCAGGATGATGCGGCCGTAGTAGGTGGCGCGCTCGATGAGTTCCGGGGTGGCGCCCTCGACGGTCAGGAGCTGCAGGAGTTCCTTCATCCAGATGAATGCAGGAACCACGAGGATCAGGAGCACGAGGCCGAAGGTGTTCAGCACGTTGCTGAAAAATTTCCATCCGCCCTTCTCGTCGCCCGCGACCTTGTAGCCCGTGAAGATCGGGATGAAGATGATGGAAAGGAACCCAGTACTCACCACATGGTTGAGGATATCGGGAATCATGAAGGCGAGGTCGAGCGCGTTCTTCTCGAGCGAGACGCCCGCGGCGTGCGCAAGGAGCATTTCGCGGAAGATTCCGAGCACGCGGCTCAGGAGCATGGAAACGGCGACGATGATGGCGGCTTTGTTCATAGAAATCTTTGCCTATACGGCAACCTTGAAATCGTTCAGGAGAGTGCGATGCGGAAGCTTCCCCTGCTGCTGCAGGCGTTCCACGAGGATTCCGGGGCGCACGCGGAGCGTACGGGAGAAATAGCGGATGCAGCGGTCTTCCTCGAAACGGCCGCAGCAGATGAGCCTGCATTCGTCGGCTTCGGGAAGCAGCAGGTCGCCTGCAAACTTCTGTGCTTCGGCGTCCTGGGTATTTTGCGTCGGGGATGCTGGGGCGTTGCATGGGGCGACAAGGAAGGAGGAACGCCTGCGCGGGTGTGCAGCGATATGCCATGCGGTACGGCATATGCTTTCGAGCAACACAGAATCGTTTATCCTCGATGTGGAAGCCTGGATAAAGGGGGCATCTCCGATCCAGAAGCTAGCGCAGGTGGGGTATGGCGCGGCGATGAATGGATCCACCTCGATGTATCCGATGCCGCTGTCGCGCAGTGCTTTTGCGATCGCGGAACGCAGGCCGCCTCCCGAATTGCGCGTGAGCGTTTTCAGGTTGCGGGCGAGGAGGTCCTTGTCGACCGCGAATGTCGATTTGGACTTGGCGGCATCTGCGGATGCGAGCGTTTCGCCGATGCGGATCCATGCGGCGTAGACCTGGGGCGCCACGCTGTCGAGCGTAAAGGTGTAAGTCTTGTCGAAGCCTTCGCGTCCGCCGACTCCCATGAACCGGAGTACGTCGCGCACGGAGCCTGCCCCGCACGTTCCGTGCGGGAGGAGCCCGCGTTTCTGGAGGGCCTTCACGGGGAACCTGCGTATCCAGGGGAGCAGCTGTTCGGCCCAGGCCCTCTCCTCGCGGGCGGAACGCGGCTCGTAGCCTTCGAGCTTTGCTCCGAAGGCTACCCAGGCTCCGTGCGCGATTCGCGACCAGTTTCCGGCATACCGCAGTTCGCTCATGGTACACCCGAGACGCTGGCAGAACATTTCTTGCGAAATGCGCTCCCGCTTGCAACAGTCTTGGATGCTCCTTTTAAAATCCATGGCTAAAAAATACCTTTTTTTGAAGATTATCGGACAAGTGATGCTCCACTATTGCTTTTTTTGTTTGTATTTTATGGATATGAAAAAGACTCTCGCTTTCGTCGTTTCGATGGCCGCGGCAGCCTTCGCTGCCGATGTTCAAGTTGTTGCCCCATCCGGAGCCGATTTCTCTCCCGATGCTCCCCAGATCGTGAACTCGCTCGTGCGTGCAGCAGTGAGCCAGTCCGGAAACACTCCGGTGGAAGACAGCACCGAGATTCAGCTCCGCACGAATATCATGACGATGGGTTCCTCCTATATCGTCGTATGCGAGCAGGCCAAGGCGGGCGTGGTTGTCGGTTCGGGAAAGCAGAAGGCGGCGAGCGTCGATGCCCTCGACGCGGCAATCGAGCAGGCGGTACTTTCGGCGCTGGGCGAAAAGAAGCCCGAAGCCCCGGCCGAACCCGCGCCTGAATCGGTCGCGGCGGCACCTGCTCCGCAGCCTGCCGCAGATTCTGCCACCGCGCCGAAAAAGGAACCGCTCCCCGTGAACACTTCTGTCGTCACTGTCGAGGTCGAGGAAGCCCCTGCTGCGAAAACCGAGGAACCTGTCGGCGAAAAACGCCCGACACGCAACTACAACAGTTTCGGCGTGGGTGCCGCGATATGGCATAACTACGACTACTTCGCAAATCCCAAGGATATAAAGGACGGCAAGGACAGGGACGAGGAACGCTCCTGGAACGCTACCTTCGCTTTCCACTACGCAAGGATTTTCGAGGTCTCCGCGCATGCGGCCATCACCATGGTGAACAACACGAACTTTGTCGTCGGCAAGGGCTGGGAACTTCACGACGTGTTCCTTATCGGCGCCCGCTACTACACGAGCACAGGAGCCGTTTCTCCGTTCTTCGGGGGCGGCTTCGGCATCGGAGGACAGCTGGACTTCCACTACGAGAATTTTGACGAAGTCGTCGCCTTGGGCCTGGCTGGCGGACTCGAAGCCGGTATCGTCCTCTTCCGCAATTCGGCGCTGCAGCTGGAACTCGGCGTGGCATGGGACGCCCTGTGGGATGAATTCGAGTCGTTCAAGCGCCGTTTCGGTTCCGGTACGGCCTATATCGCCCTGAACTATTAGACCTTAAATAGGCCCGAAATAGGCCCCCAAAAGTCCACATTTGACAATCCCCAGTTGTTAGGGTATATTTATAATTAGGCCATGTAAAATAACATGGCGTAAGAAAGGGATTGGTTTATGAAAAAAAGGAATTTTGGAGTATCCGGCGCGGTTCTGGCAACGGCGTTTGCCGCAGGACTTGCGGGTTTTGTATCTCCCGCACATGCACAGACTAAGGTCGTTGTCGACCCTGGCAAAAAGTATCAGGTTTTCGAGGGCTGGGGCACGAGCCTCTGCTGGTGGGCCGTAAAGGCGGGCGCCTGGAGCGAGGCGAACCGCAGCAAGCTTCTGGGAGCGATTGCCGACCCCGATACGGGTCTGGGCTATACGATTTTCCGCTACAATATTGGCGGCGGCGACCAGCCAGGCCATAATCACCTAACGAAGGGCGACGGTGGCGCGAACGTTCCCGGCTACAAGCCTACCGAAAAGGGCGATTTCGACTGGACGGCGGACCCTTACCAGCGCACGATTGCGATTGAACTTTCAAAACGCGTAAAGGACCCGATTTTCGAGGCGTTCAGCAATTCGCCCCCGTGGTGGATGACGAAGAGCGGCTGCGTCTCGGGCAGTAGCGACGGTAGCGACAACCTCAAGGAAGACTATTTCGACGACTTCGCGGACTACCTCTCCGAAGTGGCGCTGCATTTCAAGAAGGAATGGGGAATCACGTTCCGCACGGTGGAACCGTTCAACGAGCCGAGTGCTGGCTGGTGGAAATCTAACGGCGGGCAGGAAGGTTGCGGCTTCAAGAACAACCAGACGAAGATGATTGTGGAACTCGGCAAGGCGCTCCAGAAGAAGGGACTTTTCCCCGAGACTTCGGTGAGTGCCGCCGACGAGACGAACATCGGCGATGCCCTGAACCAGTTCAACAAGTACAGTTCCGAAGCGCTTTCTTACATGTTCCAGGTGAACACGCACAGCTATTCCGGCGGCGACAACCGCGCCAAACTTTTCAACGCGGCGTTCGCGAAAGACAAGAAGGTGTGGCAGTCCGAAACGGGACCGCTTCACAAGAGCGGCGACGAGAACATTGCGCTCTGGATGGCGGGCGTGATTTTGGCAGACCTGCGCGACATGAAGGCAAGCGCCTGGGTGGATTGGCAGATTGGCGATCCGGCCGAGAACTGGCGTAGCCTCGCGCTAAACCACAGCAAGCAGACTTTCAGCCCGAATGCGCGTTACTATATGCATGCCGCATTCAGCCGTTACATTCGTCCGGGTTCGCGCATTATCGATAGCGACAACGGCAACACGCTCGCGGCACTCACGCCCGAGGGAGCGCTGGTGCTTATCGTGCGTAACAGCGGCTCAAGCGACGTGAAGTATGAATTCGACCTGGGTGAATTCGTGAAGATTGGCACGAGCGCGAAGGTGGTGCGGTTCGAACTGCCGGGCAGCCTCACCAAGCAATCCGATATCGTGGTTTCGGGCAAGGCGCTTTCGATGACCGCGAAGTCCAACACGATTACCACGATGGTGATCGAAGGCGCCGAAGGTGGCGCATGCAAGCCGGATTCCATCATCCCGTATTCGAAAATCAACAATAACGAGGGTTGGTCCACCGCGACCGAGATTTCGCTTTCCAAGGGCGATTCGCTCTCGATTGGCCCGCATCCGTGGGAAGGCGGACGCTGGGTGTGGAGCGGCCCGAAGGGCTTTACCTCCACGAACCGTGAAATCCACATCGGCAAGATGGACGGCACCATGAGCGGCTACTACAAGGCGGTCCACACGAACGCCTCGGGCTGCGAAGGCTCCGTGACCTTCAAGGTCATCGTAGACGATCCGGCGCACCCCTTCGTGGAACCGGATACGAGCGTGAACGACACCGGCGTCACGGACACTTCGGTGGCGATAGGCCTGCGCGGTCTTGCCGGTGAACTGGACGCAAGCAAGCTCAATGCGAACGAGCCTGTCCAGGTATTTGACATGCAGGGACGCTTCCTCGGCACGTCGCTGAAGCGGATTCGGCTTCCCGGCGTGTATGTCGTGAGGCAGGGCGTGCAAATCTACCGCGTCCAGATACAGTAAAAACCGGTCCGTAGTTTTTTTGCTATTCTTTTGCGCATGTTTTTGGAGAGCGTTGCGCAAAGGGTGATTCTTGCTTTGATGGCCGTGTTTCTTGTCGTCACTACGGGCAAGGACTGGTATGATTTCTACACCTGCGGCGCCGTTGGCCAGTGCCTTGCCGATGCGGGAACGCTGCAGTTCATTACCAAGTTCTCGATGTCGCTGCTGCTTACGGTTCTCGCGTTCGTCGTGTCGCGCGACGCCTTTTCGCAACGCGACGGCAGGCTGCTCCGGATAGCGTTCGTCTTCTCCTTCCTTGCCGACACGAGCTTCAGTGTCATCAAGCTTGTCGTGCCTTCCGAGCACGACCTCAGCGACGTCCTCGGTATCGCGCTCTTCATGGTCTTCCAGATGTTGCTTATCTACAGGCATTCGCGAAAATCCGATTCCGACACTAGCAGGCCCTCGGGCCACCTGTTCCTTTGTGGGTTGCTGGGGGCCGCGTCGGGCATTTTCGGCGGGGGAGTGCTTGAACTTACGCTCGAAAACGTGACGATCGTAACTGTCGCCGTCTATGGCGTGATCCTTACCATGTCGATGGTGGTGGGCATCCTCGCCCCGCGCAAGGGTTACTTCCCTGCGAAGAACGCAAGGTGCATCCGCTGGGGCATGGTCGCGTTCTTCGTGGGCGATGTCCTCGTTGGCCTCTCGCTGCTTTCGGGCGAAGACCACGGTGCGTTGCAGACGGTTTCCGCAATTTCGAAGAACTTCATCTGGTGGTTCTACGTCCCGGCGCAGCTCATGATTATCCGCGCCTGCCAGAAGCCGAAGGCATGACCTTGGGCAAGTTCAGGGTACAAAAAAAGGCATCCGTCACGGTGGAACACTCGAAGCTACTATTCTGAAAAGATAGCAGTGCCTTGTTGTTTCGTTTTTCACGTCGAAGCGCGCCTAAACTGGACACCAAGAGCCACGAGCTGATTATATCTTGTTAGATCGGGCGTTAATCCGTGCGATGCCTTATATCCCAAATATACCTTTATGGGGGCATAAAATCAAGCGAAAAAAGCGCTTAATTTGTATTTTGTCTGTCAGAGTATTGTAAAAATAGGCAAATGGCCGCCTACATCCAGTCGTCAGCTTTCTCGGGGCGGTCGAGCCCTTCGTCGAGTAGGGCCGCCATTTCCTTGATGCTGTTGTTGAGCTCGTCGCGTTCCACCTTGACCTGGTGCAGCAGTTTCCGCATCTCGAAAAGTTGCTGTCCGAGTTCCAGGGCGAGCAGCGCCATCTTCTTGCCCGCTTCTAGCTTGAACCGATCGTAGCTGGCATAGCGCTCGTCGATGAAGTCGACGATTTCCTTGATGTCCCCGTCGGGAAGGTCAGTCTTGATCTGCAGCCGTTCCTTGGCGACAGTCACGCTGACGGGCCTGTGTAGATTCAATTCTGCCATTATTTCATTCCTACGCCGAATGGATCGTCATCCATCAGCCACCTTAGCCGAAAAAACCGGATTGCGAGCCTCCATTGCTCGCGAAAAGGTCCGGTTCCTTCTCATTGGCGGGGTGGATTTCGATGGGTTCCTCTTCTTCAGCGGCCGCATTGTCGGCGGGCTGTTCTGTGACGGCTTCGGCCGGGCTCTCTGCGCTTTCCGCCCCGGCGCCTTCCTCGGCGGCTGCTTCGGCGTCTTCGGAGAAGGCTACCCGCACCGGAATCTCGGTGCCGAGTTCGGTCTCGATGGTCGAAACCATCTGCTTGAAGCGTTCCTGTGCCTGCAGGATTTCGTCACCCTGGGCCTGGATGGTCTCGTTGAGCCCCGCCTTTTCGGCATTGAGCGCTTCGATGGCGGCGTCCTTATCGGCGATGGCCTTGTTCAGTTCCTCGATTTTCCCGTTCAGGATGGACTCGTTCGCTTTCGACGCGGCAAGGTCTATCCGCAACTGGTTTTCCTGTTCCTGTAACTGTCCCGCCTGCTCGTCGCGCGAGGCGATTTCTCCGTTGAGCCTCGAAATCTCGTTCTTCGCGTTTTCCAGGTTCTCGTTGCCCTGGTTCACCAGGTTCTGCAGTTCGAGGACTTTCGCGTTCATGTCCTCGAGGCTGCGGTTGAGGTCGTCGATGGCGCCCTGCTTCTGGTTGATGGCGTCGTCCTGTGCGGCGGCCTGGTTGGCTCGGGCTTCAAGGGCAGCCTTGCAGTCCGCCAGTTCGGCGTTCGCGTTTTCCAGCAGGATGTTCTTGTCCTGGAGTTCGGCTCGTGCCCCGTCCAGGGCCCCTTTCAGGGAGGCGACCTCTTGGCGGAGGTTGCGGACGGTCGCGAGGACCCCGTCAACCTTTTGCGAGAGGAGATTGATGTTTTCTAGGTTCATTTTGACTCCGTGAAAAAATCGATGGAACAGTTTCCATAAAAAAAGATATATAAAAAAATTGCGCAAATGTAACAAAAAAAAGAGAAAAAATATCGTTGCGGCTAGTGCGGGTCCGGGAAATAAATTTTACCTTGTAGGTCAGTGATTCCCGTTAGCGAACATATCGAGCGCAGGCTTGCCGAACTCCCCGCGTTGCCGGGCGTCTACATCATGCGTAACGCCCAGGGGAAGATTATCTACATCGGCAAGGCGAAGGTGCTCAAGAACCGCGTGCGGAGCTACTTTGACGGGAGCGACCACGCAGGTCACCGGGCGGCCACTCTCATGCTGCCCTATATACGCGATATCGAGTGGATTATTACCGAGAGCGAGTCCGAGGCGCTAATCCTGGAGGCGAACCTCATCCGCAAGCACACGCCCAAGTACAACGTGCTCTTGAAGGACGACAAGCATTTCCCCTACCTCGCGTTCTCGGTGAACGAACCGTTTCCGAGGCTGTTCCTTTCCCGCGCGGTGCGTAAGGACGGCTGCCAGTACTACGGGCCCTACATGAATTCCCGCATGATAGGCCAGCTGCAGGACATTGCCGCCCGCCTGTTCAAGATACGCGAGTGCAAGCTGAAGTTGCCGCTCGCAAAACCCGCGAGGCCCTGCCTCAACTACCATATAGGGCGGTGTGGCGCCCCGTGCGCGGGGCTCGTGACGCAGGAGGAATACCACCAGGCGGTTCTCCAGACGCAGATGCTGTTGAACGGGAAGCGCGACGACCTGATTGCCCAGTGGGAACGGGAAATGCAGGAGGCGAGCGACCGGCTGGATTTCGAGGCCGCGATGAAGAAGCGCGACGCCATCCAGGCCCTGAAGGCTACGGGCGTGCACCAGAAGACGGACGTGACGGATGCGCGCCTGTGCATGGACGTGCTGAGCCTGCGCCGGAACGGCACGATGGCGGCCGCAGTGATTTTCGAGTACAGGAACGGCGTGCTCTGCGGGCGCCGCCACTACCGCCTGGAATGCAAACTGGAAGAGGACGAGACCGAGATTTTCCGGCAGATGCTCCTGCAGTGGTACATGGACGTGGAGTTTATCCCGGGCGAAATCGCGACCGACGTTCCCCTCGGGGTGGGCGACGAGGGCGGCATTGCCGGAGACTCGCCGGATACGGAACCGCTCGCGCAGGCCCTGACCGAGAAGGCGGGCCACAAGGTGGCAATCACGAACCCGCAACGTGGCGAGAAACTCGGGTTCTTGAAGCTTGCGGGCGCGAATGCCGACATGATTCTGGTGGAGATGCGCGCCGAGGTGCAAAAATACAGCGAAATCGACCAGAGTGTCTTTGAACTGCAGAAGGTGCTGGGCCTCAAGAAGACCCCCTTCCGTATCGAGTGCGTGGACATTTCGCACCTCTCGGGCACGAACACGGTGGCAAGTCTCGTCGCCTTCAAGAACGGCAAGCCCGACAAGAGCAACTACCGCAAGTTTATCATCAAGACGGTAACGGGTGTGGACGACTTCGCGAGCATGCGCGAGGTGATGACGCGACGCATCCGCAGGCTCGAAGACGAAGGTACGCCCATGCCCGACCTGTGGGTATGCGACGGCGGCAAGGGCCAGGTGGATGCCACCATGCAGATTCTGAAGGAGCTCGGGCACGACAAGGACCTGCCGCTCATCGGGCTTGCGAAGCGCCTCGAAGAAATCGTGTTCCCCGACGACCGCAAGAGCATCGTGCTGCACCGCACGAGCCCCGCTTTGAAACTCCTGCAGAACGCCCGCGACGAGGCGCACCGCTTCGCCATCACGTACCAGCGGAGCAAGCGCAAGAAGGATTTGGAAGTGGAATGGCTCAAGATGCCAGGCGTGGGGCACGAGACCCGCGTGAAGATTCTCTCCAGATACAAAAGCGCGGAGGCCTTTATGGCTGCTCCGCTTGAAGATATCGTCGATTTGCTCGGAAAAGTCCGTGGCAACAGCGTCCGCGAACAGGTCGCGAAATACTGCGCCGACTTTATTATTCCTGCACGCAGCGAACGCTGAAGAACTTGGTCTTGGAGTCGACCTGGAAGAACTTCTGATCGGCTCCTTCTCCGGCGTACTCAGGCTCCTTCTCCACGATGATGACCGCGTAGCTGTCACCCTTGTTCGAGTCGAAGTTCTTGTCGCCGTCCTGCGGGGTGGCGCTGGTCCAGTGGAAGCCCATCTTTTCCGTAAAGTCGCAGTTGCCGTCCTTGCAGCGACCGCTGTAGCTCCACGGGTAGGTGTCATCGGCAAAGAGTGTCGTCACTTCGTTTCGGTTCGGGAGTCTCCAGCCCGGAGGGCAGGCCTTCGTGGCGGCGACATAAGCGTAGAGTCTTCCGTACTTTTCGCACATCGCATCGTTGTCGTCGAAGCACATGCTGTTTCCGCTCTTGAAGGCGAGGTCCTGGGCCATCCACAGCTTGCCGCCCACGTTCTTGAGCTGGTAGCTCTTGCCGTCGCGGTTGTCGACCATGGTGTTGCCGTTCACGGTCGGCGGTTCGACGGATGCGGACGAAGCCGCGATGATAATCTCGTCGCTAGAACTGGATTCGGCCGAAGAGGAGGAGATGAAGTCCTTCTCGCAACCTTCGGTCCAGCAGAAGATGCCGCTGCTGTAGTAGCTGAGTTCTTCGTTGTTCCCCGAGGTGTCCTTCACGTGCTGTACGATGGTGACGGTGTCCTTCGAGGTGGACGAAGCTGGCTTGGAACTGTCGCTGGACGTGCTGCCGGCGGAACTCTTGGGGGAACTAGAATCGGAGGATTCGATTTCGGAGATGTCGCCATCGTCCGGGGGGGTGACCGGGCCGCTCGCGGTATCGGAGCAACCCCAGAAAAGCGCCACTGCGCCTATAACCACACATGCAAATAGTCTTTTCATATCCCCAAATATACTTTACATAAGGGGAGGTTAACAGAAAAAAGTTTTTTACTATATTTTTTATCACTATGAGTAATGTTGAAGTTTTCGACACGACGTTCGCCATGACCATCCTGGTCATCATGGCCCTCTGCATTCCCGCAATCCTCCTGCTTGCCAACTGGTTTTTGCACCCGGGCAAGATCAAGAACGTGCTTATCAAGGGGTCTGCCTACGAGTGCGGCCTTGCCCATGTCTCGGGTACCGCGAACGAGCGCTATCCCGTGAAATACTACATGGTGGCCATGCTTTTCCTCGTTTTTGACCTGGAAGTGGCGTTCCTCTACCCCTGGACGGTCCAGTTCCTCGCTGGTGGCTGGGAGCTTTTGATCGTGCTCCTCGGGTTCCTGTTCATCCTCGAAGCGGGCTACATCTACCTCTACAAGAAGGGCGTGCTCGACTGGACGAGCATCAAGGACTAGGGTCTTTCAAGCTATTCTATCTCAAAATAAAAAGCGCGGATTCCACCCCGGAGTTCGCGTTTTTCTGTATACAGGTGTCTTCAGGTGCGCGCTTCGCCCCGTGATTTAAATCACCTTAAAACGCTTCGCGGAAGTAGAACGTCATGCCGAGGCTCTTGAAGTCGACCCACGAGAATTCGGCGCGGGCGTAAAGGCGCTCGCTCTTGTTGAGCGCGAACTTGCCGCCGAATCCGACGGAACGGTGCCACTCGTTGCGCAACAGCTGGCTGAAATACGGCCCGACCTTGCCGCCTTCGAAGAAGATGTCGCCCGCAAGCCTCCAGAAGAGTTCCTTGCGGAGTTCCACCTGCATGATGAGTGCCTGGTTGTCGCGGAAATACTTCATCTCCACGCCACGGAATCGCTTGATGCCGTCGGGGCCCGCCATGTACTCGAAGGGGACGTCGCCGTCGGAGCGTTGCCACACGAGGCCTACCGCCATCGAGGTGTTCCAGATGGTCTCGCCGTAGGTGCGCAGGTCAAGTTCCTGGTACGTGAACCCGAAGTCGCCGATGGCGTCGGTGTAGAACCGGTGTTCCCACTGCAGGTACATGCCGTGGCGCGCCCAGTTGGGGTTGTCGCGTGTGTCTACCGTGAGGTGGTACCCGAGGGCGGTGCGCCAGCCGTCCGGGTTTGCTGGGAGCGCGATTTCGCCATCGTATTCCTTGAACTCCATCGTGCTGTGGTTGATGTCGAGCACCATGCCGTAGCGGAAAAACTGGAGTGAAGGCGGAAGCCCGAGGTTCGATTCCACGAGGGCCATGAAGAAGAATGTCTCGCGGTCGAAGCTGATGTAGTCGTCCATGTCGACGTCGTTCCCGATGCCGAAAAAGTGCCCCACCCAGTTCTGGTAGCGGAAGTCGAGCCAGCCCGAGATGCGGTCGTGCGCGAGGTAGAAGTAGGGCGTGGCCGCGAACTGGAACTGCTTGCGCGTGGAACCGTAGGCGGCGATGTCTATCTCCTGCGAGTTGCCGCCCTTGAACGAGGAGGGAATGAAGAAGTTCACCATCGCGCCGTACTGCAGTTCCGTCTCCTCGGTATAGCCGAGTACGGGCACGGCGCTCCACCACTGGAAATGCGATGTGTCGGCAGCGGCGGAGTCGGTGGCTACGTTCGCAGAATCGGCCTGTGCGTACGCGGAGGATATTGCGAGTGCGAGGCCGACTGTAGCGGATATTTTTTTGACGGGGACAATCACGCTAGGCAATTTAGAAAAAAAAGAACCCTGCCCGGGAAAGGGGTCCGTTCCTGTTTTTACAAAATGTCAACATATTTTGTTCGCACTGCATGCGCTTTTTGCGGGAAAAAAGATTAGATTAAGGCATGACGGGTGGAACCCGTATTTTGGGGGAATGGGCGGTTTTGCTGTTTGGTTAAAGGAGTGATAATGAACAAAGTAATTTCTTCGGTGCCCTTGATGGCGCTTGTTTTGTGCATCCTTGCCACGGCCGGTTTTGCGCAGGACCCAAACCTCCACATTTACCTGGCCTACGGGCAGTCCAACATGTCGGGGCAGGCGACCGTTACCGACAAGGACCGCGTTCAGGACCCGCGATTCCTCGTGCTGCGCGCGGCGAACCATTCCAACCAGAAGGTGGGCGAGTTCTACCCGGCGGCACCCCCGATGGGTCACAGCCAGTCCAAGGTGGGCATCGCCGATATATTCGGGCGCACCATGGTGGCTAACCTCCCGGACAGCATCAAGGTAGCGGTGGCGAACGTCGCGATTGGCGGGCAGAGCATAGACCTGTTCGACAAGGACCGCAACAAGGCCTACGTGCAGAACGCGAAGAACAAGGGCGATACCTGGTGGATCCAGTACCTGGACGAATACGGCGGCGACGTGTACAAGCGCATCGTCGAGATGGGCAAGATTGCCAAGCAGAAGGGCGTCATCAAGGGGTTCCTTTTCCACCAGGGAGAAGCCGACTACCAGATGAACGACTGGCCCAAGCGCGTGAAGAAGGTGTACGACGACCTGATTGCCGAACTGGAACTCGACCCGGAAAAGACCCCGATACTCATTGGCGAACTTGCGCCCACGGGCGATTTGGGCTGGCGTAACGATGCCGTGAAGCAGGCGGCGGACCTTATCCCGAACGGCCACCTGATTTCGGCGCAGGGCTGCCCCGCACTGAAGGAGGCGAGCTACACGCTGCACTTCACTCGCGAAGGCTACGAGACGTTCGGCAAGCGCTACGCCGAGACGATGCTCGAGATTCTCAAGTCGCAGGAGCCGCCTCCGGACACGAGTTCTGCCGACACCACGGTTGCCGATACTTCTGCACAGGATACGATGACGAACGATTCCATTCCGGACTTTGTGCGCGGTATGGGAATGCCCCACGGCATCGCGATGCATGTTTCGGGAAGGTTCCTTGCGGTTTCCGGTGCTCCGGTGGATGCCCGTGTTAAGTTGTTTGATATACAGGGCAACTTGCTCGGTGTGCTCGGCGCGCAGGGTGGCTCCATGCCGCAAATCCGTGCGGGTCGCATCCTTGCCATTGTCGAAAGCGCTTCGGGCATGCGCCTTATGACCAGGATGTTCAATATTACCGGATTGTAGGCGTCCCCATTTTTCTAAATTATAGTGCAGATGCCAATCCTGTCTGCACAGAATATCTCCCTGCGGTTTAGCGGCCCTCCGCTTCTTGACAACGCCTCGTTTGATATCGAGGCGGGCGACCGCATTTGTCTCGTGGGCCGTAACGGCGAAGGCAAGAGTACGCTGCTCAAGATAATCCAGGGCGAGATGGGCATGGACTCGGGCGAAATCGTGAAGCGCACCGGCCTGAAGGTCTCGCGCATGGTGCAGGAAATCCCCGCCCACATGGAAGGCACGGTGCGCGACGTGGTGATGGGCCACATTGCGCAGGACGGCCACCACGATGCCCACGCCGAGGCGATCCTCGGCAAGACGGGCATCGCGGCCGACGCTTTGTTCGACGGGCTTTCCGGCGGACAGAAGCGTCGCGTGCTGTTCGCACGGGCCGTCGCCGAGAATCCGGACTTGCTTTTGCTCGATGAACCCACGAACCACCTGGATATTCCTGCCATCCAGTGGCTGGAGGGTATCGTTTCGCGTTTGGAATGTGCGGTGCTTTTCGTGAGCCACGACCGCGCCTTCGTGCGGCGTGTGGCGACCCGCATCTTCGAACTCGACCGCGGGCGTGTCCGCACGTGGAATTATCCGTACGACAAGTTCGTGCAGTTCAGGGACCAGGCACTCGCCGAAGAGGAGAAGGCGAACAGGCTCTTTGACAAGCGGCTCGCCGAAGAGGAAGTCTGGATCCGCAAGGGAATCCAGGCGCGCCGTACCAGGAACGAGGGACGCGTGCGTGCGCTCATCAAGATGCGGCAGGAACGTGCGGAAAGGCGCACGCGGACCGGATCGGTGAACATGCAGATTACCGAGGCCGAGCGCTCCGGCCGCCTCGTGGCCCGCCTCACCGACGTGAGCTTTGCCTACGAGGGCGCCCCGCTGATATCGCATTTCAGTACCGAGGTCTCCCGCGGGGACCGCATCGGCATCGTGGGCCCGAACGGTTCCGGCAAGACGACGCTGCTCAAGCTTATCCTCGGCGAGATCCAGCCCGACGAGGGCGAAGTCCGGCTGGGGACGAACCTGCAGATTGCCTACTTCGACCAGATGCGCACCCGCCTGCGCGAAGACAAGAGCCTTGTCGAGAATGTAGGTGACGGCCAGGCCTATATCACGCTCAACGGTGTCCGGCGCCATGTGTTAAGTTATCTGCAGGACTTCCTGTTTTCGGCGGAACGCGCCCGCGGGCCCATCAGTGCCTTGAGCGGCGGCGAAAGGAATCGCCTGCTGCTCGCCTGCCTGTTCAGCCACCCGAGCAACGTGCTCGTGCTCGACGAGCCCACGAACGACCTCGACATGGAAACGCTCGACCTCCTGGCCGAACTTCTGGCCGATTTCAACGGCACGGTTATCGTCGTAAGCCACGACAGGGCCTTCCTGGATTCCGTCGCTACGGGTATTTTTGCCATAGAAGACGGCGGAAACGTGTTTGAAGCAGTCGGCGGCTATACGGATTATGAAAATAATCGCAAAATTCGTGAAAAAGAAGCGGCAAATGCGGCGAGAATAGCCGAAGAAAAGACAAATTTGCAGAAATCCGGAATGCAAACGGGCGCAAATAAAGGTCAAAGTGCGCAGGTTTCGTCGATTCAGACGAAAAAGAAGAAGCGTTCCTATAACGAAGAACGTGAATATGCGTCACTTCCGGACAAAATTGAGAAGCTGGAATCCGAAATTGCCGGTTTTCAGACGGAACTTTCGAAACCGGAAGTCTATACCGATGCAAAACGTATCGTAGAACTGCAAAAAGAGATTGCGACCCGAGAGTCGGAACTCGAAAAGGCCTACGAACGCTACGAAGAACTGGATTTGCTCGGCGGCTAGCCTATTTTGGACGAAATGTCTATGGAATCCGGCAAAAAACCGGGGTTTCGCTGTTGCAAAAAGCAAGCGGATTGTTTATTTTATTATTACATTACTCTTCATAACCTTTTGGTAGGAGGCTTTATGAACGTGAAGAATTCTGCATTGGCTCTGGCGCTTTTGGGTAGCGCCGCCATGGCCGCAACGGCGACAGTCTGGACGGAAGATGGTCCGGGTACAATGGCCCCGGCCTCCTGGTATACCTATACGAGCGGGACGGGTGCCTCGGTCGATACGACGACAACGGCGGACAATGTCAAGGTGGCTACATTCAGTGTGACACCGGGCAAGACAGAGAACAGCGCTGGCCTTGGCCTCACCTGGAAACAGGATCCCGACAATGGCTACAAGGATGTTCCCGTTTCGCTTGCGAACTACAAGGGCGTCTGCTTCACCTATAGGGCGACCGCTCCCTTCCGCATGGACTTCAAGCAGTCCACCATCACGGACTACAACTACTATGGAGCGGAACTCGCCGCGGGTGCCAAGCGGACCTTCGTCACGTTCAGCAGCCTGAAGCAGGGATGGACTTCCAAGACGACTGTCGCCTGGAATGCGAACTCGCAGACAGGTGTCCAGTTTGCCTACAAGAACACCCACGCGACTACGGCTGTCAACACCAACACGGTCGAAATCGTGAGCTTCATCCTGGCCGACGAGTGCGTGAACCACGCCCCGAACCTAGTCGACGGCGTTTCCGCTGCCGTTACCAAGGACCTCTACGAAGGTGATACGCTCCAGGTCGCTTTCAAGGAAATCTTCGAGGATGCCGACGGCGACGACCTGAACATCACGATGGCCCTCTCCGGCTATGCGCAAGATCTCGTGGGCTCGAAGAGCTACTCCATGAGCGATATCGCAAAGATCAAGAGCAAGGCGAACCCGATCGACAGCACGGAAGCCACGGCGACCTTCACCGCCAAGGATCCGGCAGGCAAATCCGTCACCTACACCGTCAAGCTTAACCTCATCGACCGCAAGAACGCGCCGGTGGCCGTAGACGACAACTACGAAATGAACGAGGACGAGACTCTCACGGTCAAGGACAGGGATGTCATGGCCAACGACTACGATGCCGATGACAACGGCTTCACGGCGACTGTCAAGGACGAACCGTCCCATGGAACGCTCGGATCGTTCAACGGTCTGACGGGCAAGTTCTCCTATACCCCCAACGCCGACTTCTACGGAACGGACTCCTTCACCTACACGATTACCGACGATGGCGGCCTGGAAAGCGAACCGGCGACCGTCACCATCACTGTCAAGAACGTGAACGACCCGGCGACCCTCTCCATCACCGATTCGCTGTTCTACATAGACGATTACACTGGCGACGCGAACAAGTTTTCCGACGGCATCGCCCTAAAGGAAGACTTTGCCGAATTCGACCTGTTCATCCCCACCGCCGACATCGTGTTCACCGACCCTGACGTGGTTGGCGCTGAATTCAACGTCCTCGCGAGAAGCACGAAGGGCAGCGTCGAGACCCTCCTGAAGAAGCGCGGCGGCTACTACATCGTCTCCGTATCCCCGGTTGCCGATGCGTACGGCGAGGACGCCATCCAGCTGTTCATCATCGATGACAAGGATACCGTGGGATTCTCCATCCCGCTCACGATTGAAGCCGTGGCCGACAAGCCCAAGGCGGTGGACGATACCTACTCCGTCCTCCAGGATACCGTGACTGTCGTTTCGGCCGCGAAGGGCGTGCTCAAGAACGACCTGAACCCCGATGATGCCGCATCCGCGCTGAAGGCCTTCCTTTCGACGGATGCTTCGCATGGCAAGGTCACTCTCGATACGACGGGTGCCTTCCGCTATGAAGTGGGCGCCTACGAGGGAGAGGATTCCTTCACCTACTTCATCGTCAATGCCGAAGGCGATACGTCGGATGTGGCTACGGTGACGCTGGATGTCGCCTACAGGAACCGTGCCCCGCAGGTTGTCGCTGGAATTGCGGATTCCCTCAAGGCGCGCTTTGCCGACCTCAAGGAAGATTTTACTAGCCAGTTCTCGTACACCCTCATGGAAATGAAGGGCTGGTTTGCCGATCCCGACGGTGATGCCTTCGATGTGACAGTCGCGAATCCCGACAGCATCCTGCATGTGGAGGTGAATACCTCGAAGATGACCGTCAAGTCCGTGAAGGACGCCTGTGGCGATGCTACACTCGTCGTGACCGCTACGGACAAGAACAAGAATTCGACGGCCCTCCAGATTCCGGTTCCGGTTGCCTGCGTCAACGACAGGCCGACGCGCTACGGCCTGAAGGATACGGTCTATGTCCCGATTTCCGGCTGGCAGAAGGTGTTCTATGTGTTCGATCTCTTCGAAGACGTGGACGATTCGGTGCTGGTCATGAAAACGACGAAAGTCCATCCGTTCCTGTTCGCAGAAATTGTCGGCGACTCCCTGTATGTCAGGCTGATCGAAGAACGCCTGGCGCTTCAGTATAACGTTGCTTACGAAGTCAGGGTGACGGCAACGGATGAAGCGGGCGAAACTTCCCCTGCGAAGGAGCTGGTGTTCGTCTCCAATCCGACTCCGATACCTGTTGTCGCGAATGCGCCCAAGGCCGGTTGGCAAGGTGCCGTCGCTGCCGACCATGGCATGGCAGTCATGTTCGACATGCAGGGCCGCGTGATGTGGCAGCATAGGCTCCCGGTAAGCGAAGACGCCGTGCGTAACGCCGCCGCTCAGGTGCAGGGCCGCAAGATCCTGATGGTCAACAGGCAGACCTGGACGATTAAGTAATACGCTCCCGTGTCATTCCCGCGAAGGCGGGAATTTCTTATAAAATTGAAGGCCCCGCAGATTGCGGGGCCTTTGCTGTATTTGTAGAAATTATATAAAATGTTAGTTGTCTTTTTTTTAATAAATTAATATATTAATGCTTGTGATAAAATAACCCTCTTGAAGTATGATGAGAAAAACTATCGCTATTTTTGCCCTTGCTTTGGTGAACCAATCGTTCGCCCTTTCAGTCGATTTTCGTGATGAGCAACAGAATAATAGTGCAATCGTCGGCATTCGAATTAGAATCAACAACGACACCAATGTCCCCATTACGAACGCAAAAATTCGTTATTACTTCCATCGGTCATCAAGCCCTTATAAAGTCGAGTGCTACTATTTAGCTGGTGCAACGATGAATGTCACGAACGTGAACAATGAACTTGCTTTCATAGAACTTGACATTCCCTCTATCCCCCAAGGTCATTATCCGGATATGGCTGGGTTTAGCTTGGCCTTGCATCATGAAAATTGGACGCCATGGGATAAAGATGCTGATTACAGCTATTCAGCCACATCAATATTTACAGAAAACTCGAAAATAGTATTATTTTCAAACGATGAAATTGTATTAGGAGAAGCTCCTGCTACGGAACAGCGGCAAAATTCTGACAAGATTGCATTTTCAGGCCTCCGTTTTTCAGAAAGCCCCTGGATCGAAATAAAGAATATTGGATTGACCGGAGTCAATTTGTCAAATTACACTCTTGTTGGATTGGATGATTCTGCCTATGCGTTAGGAGATGATTCTCTCGGCGTTGGCGAAGTCCTTCGCATCTGCAAGAATCAGGTTGACTGCGACGGCATTGCCAACTCGTTAATTCTAACAGACGCCAATTGGACGGATAAAGGAGAGGCGTTTTTAAGAAAAGATTCTTCCATGGTCTCGTATATGGCATGGGGAGAAGCGGGCGTGCATGCCGCAGAGGCGCAAGAAATGGGACTATGGAAAAATTCATCGGCCTATTTCCCTTCCGAAATAGCGATAGATGATTTTGATGTAAGCTACATAAAAAACAGATTCTTTCGTTTGATGCCAAACAAGGATGCGTCCGATATCGGCAATTGGTTTAGTTTCTCCAGCAATGACAATCCCGCCATAATCGCTCCCATCCCCTTGCCTATAAAGCGAACTGCAAACAAGCCCGTTATCAGACGAATCCCTGGAGAACCAGACATCCTTTTCAGCTGGACTCCCGTGGATGGAATTGACGAGTACAGGTTCATTCTTCGCGACCAGAATCAGAACGTCGTAGTTGATCAAATAACTGCAATGACATCGCTAAAAATCCCGCTTGCGCAAGGGAATTATTCCTGGACCGTATTGGGTAGAGACGAATTTAGTGATTCAATCTATTATGTGACTGATAATGGGGATAGTGTCATGCAGATTTACGAAAACATCGGCATCGAAGATGCAAATATCAATACGGACATATACAAGCAACTCCAGATACAACGACTAGCGGCACGGCGCGATACCAGAATGTTGAATCTTGGCTATATGGGAGAATCCTACAAATACTCATGGGATAGGCCGAATTTGGAGGCTACAAGCTACGAACCGCATGAAAATTCAAGATGCTGGGCTGTTGCGATTGAGGTCATGAACCACTATTATGGCGGGAACCTGACACAAGATGAAATCGTATACAGGGCGAAATTCAAAGAGAACGATCCGCTGCTGTCTCCTTTCTATAGGGATGCAGGTGTGATGAAAATTGATTCCGCTACAGGAGCGCTTGTCGGCAGCACATCAGAAACCCTAAAATGGGCGTTGCGTGTAAAATCATTAAACTATCAAGAAGGGGCTCCTTCCTATGCAACGGTCAAGAATGCAATAGACGATGAAAAGCTTGTTTTTATTGGCGTTCATGAACACAATATGGTAATCTACGGATATGTAGGCGACGCTAGCGATTATGCGTTTTACTACGCCTTTATAGATAATGATGGGAATGTCGGCAATTCTTTGTTCTATGACAAACCAATTTTAAAATATGCAATTCCGGATGTTGTATACGGCAATGTCGAAATGAGCGACATCCGTGTCCATAGGGATTCCGACAATGATGGGATAACCGACTTCGAAGAGGAGGAAAGGTTCCATACAAAACCCCTTCTTGTTGATTCAGATAACGACGGCATAGAGGACAAACGCGAGATATACAATTACACCGCCTGGAAAATGTCTGGGAACGTGACTTGTTTGACCAATCCGTACCCCTCCACTGTAAGAGCAAGCGATGGAAAATATTACAAAAATCCATTATACGAGGCTTTCGATAAAATATATTGTGAGGCGGATCGCAATGAGAACAATGTTTTTGCAGAAAATGACTCCGACAACGATGGCGACGGCATAGAGGATGGACTTAAGGGGGGTGACTATGTCATCAGCATGGATGTCCCGGAAGACTACACAATATTTGGACGCGAATATGTAATGATAAACGATGGCGTAAAGTGCTACAACACAACAGCAGAAAATGACAACTACTGCAGCATAGCATCATCAGACGAGAACATTTTCTCATACGATATTTCATACGCCCCCATTAGTATCGGAGCCCGAGCACATGTCGGAAGAATCGACGTCAGAAAACAGGGCAATCAACAAAAGGGGCCAGGAATAACGTCGAAGCCTGTAATACGGAATTCTGCGGTAATCCACGACAATCTAAACCTATACGCAATACCCGATAATTGGAAGGAATTAACAAGGCTCATGGCCGAACTTGGGGACCGGGACGCTGCGAATGCAGCATACCTGCAATCGTTTGAATTTTCGGACTATATTTCGATGCAACAAAACGCCTCAATCGAAGGTCGTATTGACCTATTGTACTTAAATAATTGGAAAAAAGACTATACATACGGGTTTGGTTGTGACATGCCTCAAATACCTGAAAACCGAGGCAAGATTGTGCGTGGAGGAGAAACATACCACCTTTCTGACGGAGATGCTTTCAGTACGCTGCGTGTGGAATCAGGCGCAACGTTGATTATAGAACCTGGAGAAATGTTTGTCGACAAGCTACTGCAGATTGAACCCAATGCGACGGTTCGCTTTGCTGAGCCCGGAAAAAGAACAATTCTCCACACAAATGGGGATATCATTTGGAGACCCTACAACAGCGAAGATGTAAGCAATATTCAGTATTGGGCCAACGTAGCAAGAGGCTTTATGCTCGCGCATCACTCTTCGCGACGGTTCTACATTGAGGGTCTATGGGCGGGTTCGATATTTGCGCCGAAGGCCAAGGTAATCCTGGGACAAGTGAACAAAACTATTTATGGTCGTGTGCTCGCACGAAGTGTTGTTGTTCACCAGTTTGCCAAGGTTTTTAGGGTCGATTTTGATCCTGTCGATGATACGCAAGTCGTTTACACCATTCTTTAGCCAAAGACCTATTGCACAAATAGATTAATTTATTTAGATTATGTTTAGGGAAAGAAAGGAGGTTCAGAATGAAAAGACTCATGTTCTTGACGGGAGCGTTGTCGCTCGCCCTGCTCGCCTGCTCGGGAGACGATGTTTCCGGGACATCCGACAGCCTGGAATCTTCGGCTGCAGAAAACGAATCGTCGTCAAGCCTTCTTGTTGAAGAATCAAGTTCCTCGCTTGAGGCATCATCCTCATCTATGCAGGAATCGTCGTCAAGCGCCGATTTCGCACTCTGCAAAGTTAGGGGTGATTGGGGTTCGCGTGGCGGATGTGCAGAAACTCCGCCTAGTGGTCACGGAGACCTATGGTCTACAGGCAATCTTAAGGTAAAAACAGCTTCTCTTATTGACCCTGCCTCTTTGGGTGACGGGGCAGGAGAGTTCTTTTTTGAAACGGATTCTGCAGAAGGCGGCGGTTCGGAAATAATTTGGAGTGACAATCATTATGTTTTGCCTGAATTTACAGGATTGCTTTTGGCCAACATTCATCTGGTTACAGGAACCCTTCCGTACAATCCTTTCTGCAATATAGGCTTCAATGTGGCGGGCTTCGATTCCAGCGGCAATGCGATATCCGCAGATGTTTCTGACTGGAACGGAATATGCGTCCTTTACGAAGGTTCTATCAGTCCGACCATACAGTTAGATTTAGGCGATTCCCTCAACCAAAAGATGGGCCACTCCTTGCCGTCTGTAAAAATGGTCTCGCAAAAGGAACCCCAATGCTACGAATGGAGCCAATTTAAACAATCCGACCTTAAAGAAGGATACGAGGCTATTTCGGGAGAGGAAGCGGCAAAGAAGGTAGTTAGAATCGTATTCCATTTTCAAGAAAAACCGAATGAAGAACTAAACGGGTACGATTTAGTCGAGTTTATTGCCATCGGCACCAATCGGGATGAATAAAGAAAAAAGGCTTGAAATGAAAAGACTCATGTTCTTGACGGGAGCGTTGTCGCTCGCCCTGCTCGCCTGCTCGGGAGACGATGTTTCCGGGACATCCGACAACCCGGAATCTTCGGCTGCAGAAAACGAATCGTCATCAAGCCTTCTTGTTGAAGAATCAAGTTCCTCGCTTGAGGCGTCATCCTCATCTATGCAGGAATCATCGTCAAGTGCTTTCCATGCCCTGTGCAAGGTGAGCGGTGATTGGGGATCGCGTGGCGGATGTGCGGAAACTCCGCCTAGTGGTCACGGAGACCTATGGTCTACAGGCAATCTTAAGGTAAAAACAGCTTCTCTTATTGATCCAGCCTCTTTGGGTGATAGGGCAGGAGAGTTCTTTTTTGAAACGGATTCTGCAGAAGGCGGCGGTTCGGAAATAATTTGGAAGGAACGGATTTTCGTTATACCTGAATTTAAAGGACTTCTTGAAGTTGGCATTCATTTGGTTACAGGAAACCTTCCGTACAATCCTTTTTGCAATATAGGCTTCAATGTGGCGGGATTTGATTCCAGCGGCAATGCGATATCCGCAGATGTTTCTGACTGGAACGGAATATGCGTCCTTTACGAAGGTTCTATCAGTCCGACCATACAGTTAGATTTAGGCGATTCCCTCAACCAAAAGATGGGCCACTCCTTGCCGTCTGTAAAAATGGTCTCGCAAAAGGAACCCCAATGCTACGAATGGAGCCAATTTAAACAACCCAATCTTGAAGAAGGATACGAGGCTATTTCGGGGGAAGAAGCTGCAAAGAAAGTAGTCAGAATCGTATTCCATTTTCAAGAACAGCCGAATGAAGAATTTGATGGATATGAGGATATCGAGTTTATTGCCATCGGCACCAATCGGGATGAATAAATAGAAGCGAAAAGAGGCCCCGCGGATTGCGGGGCCTTTGCTGTATTCAAGAACCAGATGGGGCTTCGCGACTACTTCACCAGTGCTTCGGTGTCGAGGGCGATGAGAAGTTCCTCGTTCGTCGCAACAACCATCGCGGTCGGGGTGCCGTCCTTGCTAATGATGTGGCCGGATTCCTTGCCGTTCTTTTCGTTGCGGGCTTCGTCGATCTGGTAGCCGAGAATCTTGAGGTTGTCCATCGCCATCTTGCGGACAAGCTTGCTGTTCTCGCCGATGCCGCCGGTGAACACGAGCGCGTCGATGCGCGGGAGTGCCATGGCGATGCCACCGATTTCGCGGGTGAGCCTGTAGGCGAACGTTTCGAGGGCAATCTGTGCGCCCACATGGCCTTCGCTTGCGGCCTGCGTCAGGGTGCGCATGTCGTTAGAAAGTCCGGAGAGGCCGAGCAGGCCCGATTCCTTGTTCACGAGCTTGTCGAGGCGGTCGATGTCGTAGCCGTATTTTTTGCTGATGAAGAAGAGGATGGCCGGGTCGAGGCTGCCGGAGCGGGTGCCCATGATGAGGCCCTCGAGCGGAGTGAAGCCCATGGTGGTATCAACGCACTGGCCGTTCAGGATGGCAGAGCAGCTGGAACCGTTACCGAGGTGGGCCGTGATGAGGCAGACTTCTTCGGGCTTCTTGCCCAAAATCTTGGCGGCCTCGCCGGTCACGAAGCGGTGGCTCGTACCGTGTGCGCCGTAACGGCGGATCTTGTCTTCTTCGTAGAACTTGTAGGGGATGCCGTAGAGGTAGGCCTTGCGCGGCATGGTCTGGTGGAAGGCGGTGTCGAACACGGCGACCTGCGGGAGGCCCGGGAAGAACTTGGTGGCGCATTCCATGCCGGTGGCGTGCGCGGGTTCGTGCAGCGGGGCGAACAGCGTGATGCTGCGGATGTAGTCAATGACTTCCTGCGTGACGCGCTCGCTCTTGACGTACTTGCCGCCGTGCACCACGCGGTGGCCGATGGCTTCAATCGTGTCGGTGAGCTTCTGTTCGGCGAGGAACTTCTGTACCTCGGCGACGGCTTCGGCGTGGGTCGGGCAGTCGAAATTGAAGTCGATGTTGCCTTCGGGGCCCTTGGCCTTGACGTGGCCGTTCACGCCGATATTTTCGACGAGGCCGCTGGCGATGGACTGTTTGGTCTGGGTGTCGATAACGGCGAACTTGACCGAGGAGCTGCCGCAATTAAGAACGAGTACGCGCATAATGCTTCCTTTATAATTTAACTCGCAAAAAAATAGGAATTTTATTAACTACATTTGTGGCGATGTTCAAGAGAATAGCAGAATTTGACAATCGCGTGTCGGAGTACTGGACGAACCACCATTTTTCCGGACGTGCGAACAGAATCCTCAGGTTCTACGTGCGCCTGGGGGACGGCTATATCTGGGCCCTGTTCATTGCGTTCCTTTTCTGGAGGGTCGGGCTCGACAATTTTCTGCCGATTCTTTGGCATGCGCTGACGGCTCTTGCGATAAGCCTGCTTGGCTACTGGGTGATAAAGCTTTGGATAAAGCGTCCGCGCCCGTTTGACGCCAATCCGGCAATCAAGGCGGAGGTCCCGCCGCTCGACAAGTACAGCTTCCCGTCGGGGCACACGATGAACAACCTCGCGGTCGCATCGGCGGTGTTCTATAGCGTCCCGCAATATGGCTGGGTGATGGTCCTCTTGCCCCTCACGTGGGGACTCTTGCGCGTGTATTTTGGCGTCCACTGGCTTTCGGATGTGGTGGGTGGATTCCTGCTCGGCATTTTGAGCTATGTCATCGGACACGCGATATGGATCCTGGTGACTGCGACTTTCGGAATCGGCTGATGGATTTTGTTCTGGCTCCGGAATTCTTTTCTGCCATTGCATCCGATGAACGCGTTTTCCTTTTGATTCGCCACGGGGAGCGTCGGCATATTACGCCTGACGACCCGGATTTCGGGGCGCACGTGGGGCTCACGGAAAGGGGCCGCGAACAGGCTTTGACACTTGGCAGATGCATCCCTGCGGAAGGCGGGATGTCGCTTTTCTCGAGTCCGGTCGGACGTTGCATGGAAACTGCCGGATTTATAGAAAGGGGCCGGACGGCTGCACTCGGCATACAGGTCCCGAAAGAACCGGTTGTAGAACCGCTCGACTGCCTGGCGGAATACTTTGTCCAAAATTACGACGAGTACCTGAATGTGCTGCGTGCCGGTTTCTACGAGGGCATCTGCGAGTGGCTTGCTAGCGAGACTGCGGGTAGGCCACGCGGCGACAAAGAAGCGTTCGCGCCGCTGTCTGCCCGTTCCGAAGAGATGCTTTCGATGATGCTCGAAAAGGGGAATGCCCGTTTCAACATCTTCGCGACGCACGACGCCTGGGTGGTTCCGTGTCTCACGCATTTCTGCAAGATGCGCTTCACGCCGCAGCGCTGGATGAACTACCTCACCGGGATGGCTGTCGTGACGGATTCGCTTAAGGCTGTCCGCCGCATCGTCCCTGTGACGGCGCTTGAAAACGGCTGGCTGGAATTTACGTAAGGCGGGCCGTTACGAAGCGCTGAATTGAAGTTTTTGCGCATTCTTTCACAATTTTATAAAGAAAAGTATGCTCTCTTGTGCAGTTCTTGCGCGCTCTAGTGTCGGCTTTGTGTGAGCGATTTAACATGCGGATTTGCGGGGGGCGGCTTTATTTCTATTTTTACACATCATGAACTACAATACCAAGATTCTTTGCATTGGCGCGGGCTATGTCGGCGGCCCCACTATGACTGTTATTGCCGACAAGTGCCCCGATGTTAAAGTGACCGTAGTCGATATCAACCAGGCCCGTATCGACGCCTGGAACAGCGACAACCTTCCGATTTTTGAACCCGGCCTCGACGACGTGGTGAAGCGTGCCCGCGGCCGTAACCTCTTCTTCAGCACGGACATCCCGGCTGCGATTAAGGAAGCGGACATCATTTTCGTTTCCGTGAACACCCCGACCAAGACGTTTGGCCATGGCGCCGGCAAGGCTTCCGACCTGCAGTACTGGGAAAAGACCGCACGCAACATCCTGGAAATTGCCGACGAAGGCAAGATTATCGTGGAAAAGTCGACACTTCCCGTGCGTACCGCCGCCGCGATGGAACGCATCCTGAATTCTAACGACAAGGGCCTGCATTTCGAAGTGCTCTCTAACCCCGAGTTCCTCGCTGAAGGCACCGCCATCAACGACCTGTTTGAGCCCGATCGGGTGCTCATTGGCTCCCACCAGACGGAATCGGGCCTCGCCGCCTGCCAGAAGCTGGTGGATGTGTATGCCCACTGGGTGCCGCGTGACCGCATCCTCACGACGAACCTCTGGAGTTCCGAGCTCACGAAGCTCACCGCGAACGCCTTCCTGGCACAGCGCATCAGCTCCATCAACTCCATCAGTGCCCTCTGCGAAAAGACCGGCGCCGACGTGGACGAAGTTGCCTACGTGATGGGTAAGGACCGCCGTATCGGCCCGAAGTTCCTCAAGGCCTCTATCGGCTTTGGCGGTAGCTGCTTCAAGAAGGATATTTTGAACCTCGTGTACCTGTGTGGCTACTACGGCCTCCCCGAAGTCGCCGCCTACTGGGAAAGCGTCGTGAAGATCAACGAGTGGCAAACCCACCGCGTGGTGGACCGCATGCTCGAGACCATGTTCAACACGATTGCAGGGAAGAAGATTGCCGTGTTCGGTTTTGCCTTCAAGGCGAACACTGGCGATACCCGCGAAAGCCCCGCGAACCTCGTTGTCCGCGACCTGCTTGCCGAACATGCACAGCCGGTCGTGACCGACCCGAAGGCTATTCCCGATGCGAAGCGCGACCTGAAGGACGTGATTGAACAGGTTGAGTTCGAGGAAGACCCCTACAAGGCTGCCGAGGGCGCACACGCCGTGGTTGTGTGCACCGAATGGAAGTGCTTTGCCGAACTTGACTGGAACCGCATCTACAAGGGCATGGCGAAGCCCGCTTTCGTGTTTGACGGCCGCAATATCCTGGATGCCGACGCCCTCCGCAAGATCGGCTTTGAAGTGTCCAGCATCGGCAAGGGCAAGGCGGAATAGTTTTTAACCGGGACGACTGGTATGGCTTCTATTAGTGTTTTTGGGTTGGGATACGTTGGATGCGTAGGTATTGCCTGTTTGGCCAAGCTCGGCCATCGCGTCATTGGCTGTGACGTGGACTTCAACAAGGTCTCGCGAATCGCCATGGGACTTCCGACGATTGTCGAACGCGATATCGACGAAGTGATGATGGAAGGCTTCAAGGCCGGACTCATCTCGGCGACGTCTTCTGCCGAGGAAGCCGTGCTCAAGTCCGAAATCTCGTTCCTTTGTGTCGGCACTCCGAATGCTTCGGATGGCCGCCTGGATACGTCGTTCCTTGTTTCGGCGGTTCGTTCCATTGCGAACGCGATCCGCTCCAAGTCGACGTTCCATATCGTGGTTATCCGCAGTACGGTCCCTCCCGGAACGAACGCCATGGTGAGCGAGATTATCGAGAAGGTTTCGGGCAAGCGTGACGGCATCAACTTTACGGTCGTCTCCAACCCGGAGTTCCTGCGCGAAGGCATGGCCGTCGCGGACTTCTTGAACCCGCCCCTCACGGTTATCGGCAGTCTTCACCGTCGCGCCCTCAACAAGCTCAAGGAACTCTATTCCGGCCTCGGCAGCGAGATCGTGGAAGTCGACCCGAAGGTCGCCGAGATCATCAAGTTTGTCAACAATTCCTACCATGCGCTCAAGGTCGCTTTCGGTAACGAGATTGGCGCTATCTGCAAGAAGCTCGATATCGACAGCCACCAGGTGATGGACCTGTTCTGCAAGGATACGCAGCTCAATATCTCTCCGTACTACTTCAAGCCGGGCTTCGCCTATGGCGGCTCGTGCCTTCCGAAGGATTTGCGCGGACTGAACTTCCTTGCCGAATCGAACCAGGTGGAAGTGCCTATCCTCGGTTCTATCGAGAACAGCAACAACCTCCACATCCAGCGCGTGCTGGAACGCGTGCAGCAGATTGGCGTGCGCTCCGTGGGTATCGTGGGTCTCACCTTCAAGGCAGGGACCGATGACCTCCGCAATTCGGCCGCCATACGCCTGGCAGAAGCGGTGCTCGGTAAGGGCTGTGCGCTCCGCATCTATGACCGCTACTTGAATATCGCGCGCGAGAAGGAAACGAATTTGAAGGAACTGAACCATCGCATTCCGCATTTGCTTCCGCTTCTGGACAAGGACGTAGAATCGGTGGTGAGCAAGGTCTCTCTCGTGATCGTGACTGTCAAGAATCCCGAAATACCAGATTTGATCCGCAAGTATCCGGAAATCCATTTCCTGGATTTGGTCCGCTTGAAGGATTCGTCCGTGGAAACGCTCCCGAACTACGAAGGATTCTGCTGGTAATAGTGTCATGGAACTTGCGAATAAAAAAGTCTGTATCGTTGTCGAAAACCTACCCGTTCCGTTTGACCGCCGCGTGTGGCAGGAGTCGCTCGCCCTGAAAGAGGCGGGTGCCGAAGTGACGGTCATCTGCCCTCAGACGAAGACCTACCCGTTGGAATATGAGGAACTCGAAGGCATCAGGATTTATCGTCATCCGTTGCCGGAGGCGAACCGTTCCATCGAGTATATCAAGGAATACCTCGGGGCGCTCTATCACGAAACCCGCCTCCTGTTCAAGGTGTTCCGCAAGCAGGGCGTACAGGACGTAATCCATGCCTGCAACCCGCCCGACCTGATTTTCATTGCGGCGGCCCCGTTCTTCTTCTTTACGCGCTGCCGGTTCCTTTTCGACCACCACGACATCAACCCGGAACTCTGGATTGCGAAATTCGGCAAGAAGGGGCTGGGCTACAAGGCGATGCTCTTGGTGGAACGCCTCACGTACCACTTTGCAAGGCATGCCATCGTGACGAACGAATCCTACAAGGAAATCGCCATGCGCCGCGGGCACAAGCGCGAAGAGGATGTGACCATCGTGCGTAGCGGCCCGAATATTTCGAAGCTGAAGGTGGGCCCGGCGAAACCCGAAGTCAAGAAGGGCTTCAAGCACTTGGTGGGCTATATTGGCGTGATGGGCAAGCAGGAAGGTATCGACCTGTTGCTGCAATCCGTCGACTACATCGTGAACAGGAAGGGCCGCAAGGATATCCGCTTCTGCATCATGGGCGGAGGCCCCGCGCTTGACGAGTTGCGCGAGATGAACGAGAAGATGGGGCTTACGGACTATGTGGAGTTCCCGGGGCGTGTGTCGGACGAATATCTGGCCGATGTGCTCAATACCGCCGATGTTTGCGTGAATCCCGACTTGCCATCCGAAATGAACGACAAGTCCACCATGAACAAGATCATGGAATACATGGCGTTCGGGAAGCCCATCGTGCAGTTCACGCTCAAGGAAGGGAAGTTCAGTGCCCAGGAAGCCTCGCTCTATGCGAAGAATACTGACACGGACGACTTTGCCGAAAAGATCCTGTGGCTGCTCGAAAATCCGGAGAAGGCTTCCGAGATGGGCAAGTTTGGCCGCGAGCGCGTGGTGAACGAACTCAGCTGGGATTTCGAGAAGCCGAAGCTGATCGGTGCCTACAAGAAGCTGCTCGGGCTGTAGTTTTACTCTTTGCTTGAAAAGTCGATGTCCAGCGTCTGGATGAGAGAATCTAGACGGCGGGAATTTTTTTCGGCGCCTAGGGATCCTAGATGGTCCCTGTCATAGGCCATGTCGTCCGTATAGTCGTGTTCGCCCATCTTGTTTTCGTCCATGAATACGACGTGGGGATAGTCCTGCGAAATGTTTTGGATTGATTCTAGCAATGCGGGGGCTTCGCTTCTAAGTATTCCGTTCTTGCCGTATGCCCCGGTATTTCGAAATGACGGACTCTGCGGTGGCTCCAGGATGATGACACGGATTCCTTTGTCGGCTGTAAGGCGTGCAATTTCTTTGAGCAGTTCGAGGTTCTCGTTGAAAGGTGTCGGGTCGTTGACGTGCCAGCTGCTGTCGCCATTGACGGACGGGATGGAATCGCCCCATCCGCGGTTTTTTTGTGATTTGTAGCCTCTTGTCTGGAGAATCGTCTCTTTCATTGTCTTGGATTTTCCTAGGGACTGTTCTGTTGCCTTTAGCATTTTTTTGGGGATGCCGTCTTTCCAATAATCGTGACTCTGGTCATAGACCCATCCGGGATAGGTCCATGCTTCCGAATCCCAGAAACTGTCGAGGTATTTGAGCCTGTCCATGCCGGCTTCGACGACGATACACTTGAGATTCGAGAAATGCGGCAATACGTAGTTCTTGAAGAGGAAGAACGAGCCTATGAGCGTGTTGTGGTCGTTTGCCATGTTCAAGGCGAAATGCGGTTTTCGGATTAGTTTGGGGATCACCGAGTGAAATGTCCGGGAAGAACCGAGGATGACGACGGTGGCTGAATCTCTGTATTGCCACAGGAGTTGCATTTTGTACCTAAACTTTTCGGCGTCTTCGCTTCCTCCGACGGTGTAGTATATTCCTGCGCTGTCCGGATCGAGTTCGAAGTCGATTCCCGCTTCGGGAGTTTCGGTTGTTTGCGAGGAATCTTCGCTGCCTGCTGGACCTTTTACTTTGCGCTCGACCCAAAGACACGGGTGCCAGAGTTCATCGCCTTCGGCAAGTTCGATGGTGCTGCTGTCGGATGGGCTTGCGAGTACGATTTTCGTATGCGCGCCGTCCGTATTCGTGATGGTGGCGACGATATTCGAGGTTTCGCCGTCGCTGGCCCATTCGCTGTGATCGAAGGTGAAACCCGCGGGCGCCTTGATGGTCTGCTGCAGTTTGCCGTTGCTGTCGGCGATGAGAATGCGCTCGTGCGTGGCATAGTTTTCGCCGGCGAATGTCCTGCCGGGCTTTCCGCCGAAGTCGAGGAAGAGCGTGCGCTTGCTGCCGTCCTGGGCGAGCGATGCGTTGCAGGCCTGGGCCGTGTCGTACCAGATGGCGTTTGCCGCCTTGCCCGTAAGCGTGGAGGCGGAATCGGCGATGCGTGCGCGGAGCAGACGCGCTCCCGTTACGGCGAGCATGTTGTCTTCGCTGATGCCGCCGTGGAACGCTCCGTCGAAGAGCTTTTCCGGAGTGCCGAACTTGCCTTCTGCAAATTTTACCTGCCAGGTGGAGGTGTTCTTGAAGGCCGCCTCGTCCTTGTTGTTGCCTGCGTCGGTCACGTAGACAATCATGGTGTCGCCGTTCCTGAGCACGCGCCATCGCGGGATGGCTGCGCTTTCAACGTCGAGCTTTTTGAGGTTCGTTCCTTCGGCGTTGAGGTCGCGCACGTAGAGCGATGATTTTCCCGAGACGCCCTCGGGCTTGGTACAGAACGCCACGAGCTTGCCGTCGGGGGAAATATCGGGGTGGTAGACTTCCAGGGTGTCGTCGATTTCGGTTACGGGGAGGTTGCCTTCGCCGTAGTCGATGTAGGCGAGGTTCCCGCTGACATCGTTGCGGAAGGCGAGCAGCATGTTGTAGGTTCCGGTGTAGGATTTCAGCGTGGCCACGTTGGAAAGCGGCGTGACGATGCTTCCTTTCACGTTGCCGCTCGCGTCGAGCCATACGGGATTCGGGATGGCGCCGAAAGCAAGCCTGAAGCCGATGCGGTCGGCGTGCGATGACGCCTCTACGGTGTATTCGTCCCCGCGTGCGACGATATTCAGTTCGGATGCGCGGTCCGAGAAGTAGCCACCCTTCAGCACGCGTTCACCGAGGTCGCCGCCGTCGGGAGCGCCCAGGTAGTTCGTGACGGTCGTGTCGCGGAAACTTCCGGCCCAGTCGTTGACCCATTCCTTCACGTTGCCCGCAAGGTCGCAGAAACCGAGCGTGTCCTTGCCGATGCTGCAGACGTCGTGCGTGCGGAATCCGGAATTGTCCGCGTTCCAGCTTTTGCTTTCGGGATTCCATCCCTGCGATGCGGCGAGAACCCATTCCGCCTCGGTCGGCAGGCGGTAGGCTTTGGCCTTGGGGTGGAACGCGAAGCTTTCCAGATAGGTGCAGTGGCCTTCGCTGTCGAAGGCCGCCTTGCTGTAGGTGTAGGCGGTGTCGCGATTCTCGAGTTTGCCCTTGGCGTTTGCGAAGAGCGCCGCGTCGTAGTAGGTGATGTCGGCGAGCGGGAAGCTGTCGCCGTCGCAATTGCCGAAATCCTTGAGACTCATTTTCGTTGCGATTTCGCTGTATTCCCCGCAAGTGACTTCATGCTTCCCGAGATAGAAATCGTAGTCGAGGATGACCTTCATGGCTGGGCGCTCCGATGTCCTGTATTTGGAATCGTTGCTGCCGAGCGTTGCCGTGCCTGCATGGACGAGAATCATACCGTCCATTTCGGGAACGTCCGTTGTTTCTTCCATGTATTCCTGCGTGCTGTTGCTGCATGCGAGGAGCAACAGGGAGCTCAGGTATATTGCTAGGAAACGGTTCATACAAACATCCTTCTTCGTTGTAATAATATATATTTATCGTGTGAGTCTATCGTGGTATTTAAAGCGGCTGCGGACATTTTCTGCGGGCGAAGTCTTTTTTCGGGTTCGCCAACGCGTCCGGACCCATATTTTGGACAATTTAAGGCAGGATGGTTCTGGCACCCAGTTGTCGATTCCCGATTCCGAAATCGTGAAGAATCCTGACGCGCACTGCTATTATCCGGTTTTTGACCAGAAGCTCGATATTTTCAAGGAAATCGACTGGCATCTTGATCTTTCGACAGGGAAACGATTCCCGCAGACATTTGCCCACAAGATAGACATCCGCAGTGACCGCTACGGGAGTGCCAAGCACGTGTGGGAAGTGAATCGCATGCAGTTCCTGCTCTACCTTGCTGGGCTTTACAAGTCGGGCGGTGACCTAAAACATCTCGTGCTGTTCTGCCACCATCTGGGAATGTGGCGCAATGCGAACCCTTACATGGTGGGCGTGAACTGGTACAGCAATATCGAGGTGAACCTGCGGCTTATCTGCTGGGCTTTTTGCTGGCAGCTGCTGGATATTGACAGCCTGCGCAAGGAAAACAGCGCTATCGAGGAGTTCGTAACGGAAGCGTGGTGGCCGATGATCTGTGAACACGCGGAATATTCCTACAGGCATCCGTCGCTCTGTTCCTCGGCGAATAACCACCTGATTTCGGAATATGCGGGCCTGTTCGTTGCGGCCTGCAAGTGGAATATCCCGCATCGCAATGCGCGCCTGAAATATGCGAAGGCGGGGCTCGAACGCGAAATCCTCAAGCAGAATACGGCCGAGGGAGTGAACCGCGAGGAGGCTGCGGAATATATCCAGTTTATCGACGACTTCTTCTTGATCGCCGCTGTGGTGGGCGATGCGACGGGGCATCCGTTCTCTGCCACATACAAGGAACGCCTGCACGCCATGGCAAATTACATGAATGCCATGCTCGACGTGAATTTCAATTACCCTATGTACGGTGACGGCGACGACGGGTTCGTGCTGCGCCCCGATGCGGGCGGGCATTTCAACAACTTCAAGTCGCTGCTCGTCTCGTTTGCGACATACTTCGGCGATTCCTCGTTCAAGCGTGCGGGCCTCGTATGGGACGAAAAGAACGATTTGTTGTTCGGCAGTGCGGGCCGCGAGAAGTTTGACGCCTTGCAGGTGACCCCGCTTGCGGATGGCAACAGGTTCTTTGCAGGGAGCGGGCATTTTATATTCAGGAAAAATGAGGGCCGCGAAACCTACCTGCATTTCGATGCCGCCCCGCTCGGGTTCCTGAGCATTGCGGCGCATGGCCATGCGGATGCGCTTTCGTTTATTCTGCATGTGGATGGAAAACCTGTCATCGTTGACCCCGGTACGTTCACCTACCACACGCACAAGGAACTGCGCGCCTATTTCGTGAGCACGCTTGCACACAACACGGTTTGCGTGAACGGCAAGAACCAGGCCGAGCAGGCGGGCCCCACGATGTGGCTCAACCATTACAAGGCGACGGTGCTAAGCTACGACGAGGCGAAGGGCTTTGTCGAGGCGACCCACGACGGTTACAGGGCCGAGGGCGTTTCGCATACGCGCCGTGTAGAATTCAATCGAGATGCGGATGAATTTGTTATCACGGATAAGCTGCGCTGCGCAAAGTCGGCGACTCTCGAAATCTCGTTCCACCTGCATCCGGCCGCCGTTGTAGATTTGCGCGGGACGGTCGCCGAGGTCTCCGTGCCGGGGAGCCGCCGCGTTTCGATTGTGCTTGATGAAAAATTGCATTACGCCGTCCGCGAAGACGGCTGGTATTCGGAACACTTCGGCGAGAAGGTCCCGACGAAATATCTATATGCAAAAGCCGACTGCGAAGGTGAAATGGAATTCGTGACCAGGATTAAGGTGCTCGGATGATTGAACGTATTTGTCACATAGGTCCCGCGCTCGACGTGCAGGGCGGCATCAGCTCCGTGTTGGTGAGCTATAAGAAGCTATTCGGTCTCCCGCGCAAGAACTTCATCGCGAGCTACAATGGTTCGTTCGTGAAGTCGCTCCCGATGTTCGCCTTGCTTTGCATAAAACTTTTGCTGTGCCCGCCGAAGGCTCCGCTTGTCCAGATACATACGTCGTTCAATGGGAGCTTTTTTCGCAAGTACCTGATTAGCCTCTGCCTCCGCCTGCGCGGCAAACGCTACATCGCGCACATTCACGGAAGCCAGTTCAAGAGGATGTGCTCGACGGCGCCTTCGATAGTGAAGGGTTTTATCCATAGTTACTTCAGGCATTCCGCGATGGTCATCTGCATTACACCCGACATGCAGGAATTTTTGGATGAATTTGTCGGCAAGGGAATTTGCCGCTACAGTGTCGTCCCGAATCCATGCGATACGCTGGCGGATGCTCCCGCAAACTTGGAACGCCCCGAAGGCTCTCCGGTCCGCATCCTCTTTGCGGGCCGCTACGGCCACCGCAAGGGGGTCTACGACTTGCTTGCCGCATTTAAGAATGCGAATTTCAATGTTCCCGCGGAACTGTGCCTGTTCGGTGACGGCGAAGTCGAGAAGGTAAAGCAGATTGCCGAACGCGACAATGCGGAATTTGCGGATTGCGGCAAGAAAATTTCTGTTTCGGGCTGGGTGAGCCGTGGCGATTACCTGGAGATGATTCGCGGTTACGACCTGCTCGCCCTGCCTTCGTATTCCGAGACTTTCGGCATGAGCCTGGTGGAAGCGATGGGCCAGGGCCTGCCCGTGATTTCGACATTCTCCGGCGGCGTTCCCTACGTGGTGCGCAACGGCGAAGACGGCATATTGTTCGAGGCGGGTGACCTGCCGGCGTTGCAGAACGCGCTGGAGCGACTTGTGAATGACCGCGCTCTGCGCATGCAGATGGGTAAGGCCGCCTGGAAGGATTGTACGGAACGATTTGCGGGTGGAATAGTTTTGCAGGGACTCGAATCGGTGTATGCGCAGTTGAAATAGTTTTTATATTTCTATGGTACTAGATGGAAGCCCGATGAAAAAAGAAACCAGCAACATAGATGTCGAAAAACTCAGGCCGATCAAGTCCGTGAAGGAACTTCAGGGAGTCTTGCTGGGTATAGCCAAGGTCTTCCACCAGATTTGCGTAGAAGAGAATATCCCCTACTACATGGTGGGCGGAACGATGCTCGGATCCATCCGTCACGGCGGCTTTATCCCCTGGGATGACGATATGGATTTCGCCGTGTCCAGGAAGGATTTCGAACGCCTGCTGAAGATTCTGCCCGAGCGGCTGCCCGCGCCCTACAGGATGCTCACCCGCAAGGATACCGCGTCCGTCACCGGCTTCCTGAAAATTTCCGACGAGCGAACCCTGCATGTGTATCGCTGGACGGACGGACAGGAACGCGATTACGGTGTCGATATCGACATCTTCCAGCTCGACCCTGCGACGAGCAAGACGCGCGGGCGCATCAAGGATTTTATCTTGAAGATGCGCGGCTACAGGGTGCTGAGTGCGAAGAACCGCTCGCTTTCGAAGAAGATTCTTGCCTATTTGATCAAGACGGTGTTCTTCTTTGTCAGCAGGGACATGATTTACAATTTCATCGAGCGCCACCTGGTAGAAAAGAAGGGCGACCTCATCGCGAATACATACGGCGGTACCGCGAAGGCCGAAACGATGCCCAGGGAATACATGGGCGAACCTAGACTCTACAAGTTCGAAGATACTCAGTTTTATGGAGTGGCCATGCCCGAGGAATACCTCACGTCGCTTTACGGGGACTGGAAAACGCTGCCGCCCGAAGACAAACGGCATGACCACATTGTTTCCATGTACTGGCGGGACGAAGAATGAAGAAGGTCATCACATACGGCACATTCGATTTGCTGCACCAGGGGCATATCAACCTGTTGCGTAGGGCGAAGGAACTCGGTGACTACCTGATTGTCGGGGTTACCAACGACAATTTCGACCGCGAACGCGGAAAGCTGAATGTCCGCAACAACGTGCTCGAACGCGTCGAAGCCGTGCGTGCTACGGGCTTTGCCGACCTGGTGATTATCGAGGACTATGTCGGGCAGAAAATTGACGATATCCAGAAATACGATGTCGATATCTTCGCGATAGGTTCCGATTGGGAAGGCAAGTTCGATTACCTCAATGAATTCTGCGATGTCGTGTACCTGCCCCGCACGGAAGGCATTTCCTCGACGCAGCTGCGCGACCAGGACCAGGAAACGGTGCCTGTCGGCATTGTTGGCTGCGGCCGTGTTGCCCAGCGCTTCCCGCAGGAAGCCGACGTGGTGAATGGCGTGCGCGTCGTTGCCGCATACGATGCCGATATCGAAGTCGCGAGGGAATTCTGCAAGAACCACTTGGCCGATGGCGCTTGCTGCAAGTCTTACGACGAATTGCTTTCCAGGGTTTCCGCCGTATATATCGCGACTCCGCACCTTTCGCACTATGAATGCATCAAGAAGGCGCTGGAAGCGGGGAAACACGTACTCTGCGAGACCCCGATGGTCCTGAAGAAGGACGAGGCGAAGGAACTCTACAAGTACGCCGAGGAACATAGCCTCGTGCTGATGGAAGCGAACAAGACGGCGCACTGCCCGGCGTTCAACCACCTGATGGTAATGATCAAATCCGGGCTGATTGGCGACGTGGTGGATATCGAGGCCTCGCTTTCGCAGTTGCTCGACAAGAGCGGTCGCGAATTTGACAGCAAGCAGGCGGGCGGTTCCCTGTACGAGGAAGGCAGCTACCCGCTGCTCCCCATTTTCAAGCTGATGGGAATCGATTACGAGGAACTGCGCCTGTTTTCCCGCATCGAGAACGGGATTGACGTCTATACGCACGGAATTTTCAGGTACCCGAAGGCGGTGTGCTCCTTCAAGGTCGGGCTTGGCGTCAAGACCGAAGGCAACCTGGTGATTTCGGGAACGAAGGGCTACGCCTATGTGCCGGCTCCCTGGTGGAAGACGGACTATTTCGAGCTCCGCTACGAAGACCAGAACGATAACAAGAAGTTCTTCTACAAGTGGGATGGCTTCGGGCTCCGCTACGAAATTCAGGAATTTGTCAGCTGTATCGTGAACAGGCGTTTCTCTTCGGCTCGCCTGCGTCGCAGGGAAAGTATCGCCATGGCGGAAGTCATGGAGCAGTTTTCCGACAGGAAAAACTTTACGGAGATTTGACGGATGCTCAATTTTACAGTAGGTCCGGTGCAGTCGAGCGAAACCGTAAGGGAGATTGGCTCCCATCAGGTTCCCTATTTCAGGACGGCCGAGTTTTCCGATGTCATGTTCGAGAACGAAGCCTTGGTCAAGAAATTCGCGAAGGCTCCGGAAGGCTCCAGGGTCGTATTCATCACGGGTTCGGGTTCGGCATCGATGGAAGCGTCCATCATGAATACGCTTACCTCTGCGGACAAGGTGCTTGTCGTAAACGGCGGAAGCTTCGGCCACCGCTTCGTGGAATTGCTCCAGCTGCACCAGGTGCCGTTCGAGGAGATTGCGCTGGAGGCGGGAACGCCGCTTGCGGCGTGCCACCTGGAACCTTTCGAAAACAAGGGCTTCACGGCGTTCGTCGTCAACATGCACGAGACGTCGACGGGCATCCTGTACGACATGGACATGATAAGTGCGTTCTGCAAGAGGAACGGTTTGTTCCTGATTGTGGACTGCATCAGCTCTTTCTTGACCGATCCGTTCGATATGGGGGCATTGGGCGCCGATATCATGATTACGGGTTCGCAGAAGGCGCTTGCCTGCCCGCCGGGAATCTCCGTCATGGTGCTTTCGCCGCGGGCGCTTGAACGCGTGTCGAAAACAAGGTGCGTTTGCCAGTATCTCGATTTGCAGATTGCGCTCAGGAACGCGGAACGCGGTCAGACCCCGTGGACGCCCGCTGTCGGGACGCTGTTGCAGATAAACGCGCGACTTAAGGAAATCGATGCCGCAGGCGGTGTCGAAAAAGAAATTGCCCGTACGGCGCATCTTGCTCGGTACTTCAGGGACCGAATCAAGGCGTTCCCGTTCAAGGAATTTTCTTGTTCCCCCTCCAACGCGGTGACGGCGCTCTGTCCGACGACGGTTTCGGCGAACGACCTGTTCCTGAAACTGAAGGACGAGTATGGAATCTGGATTTGCCCCAACGGCGGCGACCTGAAGGAAAAGGTTTTCCGCGTCGGCCATATCGGGTGCCTGACGGAGAAGGATTACGATTGCCTGCTCGCCGCCTTTGCCGACCTACAGAAGAAGGGATTCATCTGATGGATTTTGTCCTGATTTGGGTTGACGGCGGTGACGAGGAGTGGCTGAAGGAAAAGGCCAAGTATTCCGGCACGCCTGTCGACAATGCCGCGGCGCGCTTTAGGGACTGGGGCTTGCTCAAGTACTGGTTCCGGGGCGTGGAACAGTTTGCCCCTTGGGTGGACAAGGTCCATTTCGTGACGTGCGGACACATGCCCGCGTGGCTAAACCTGGATCACCCCAAGATCAACTTTGTCAGGCATTCGGAGTATATTCCGGCGAAATACCTGCCGACATTCAATTCGCACACGATTGAGCTCAACCTGCACAGGATAAAGGATCTTTCGGAAGAGTTCGTCTATTTCAACGACGACATGTTCCTTGTCGCTCCGGCGAAGCCGACGGATTTTTTCAGAAACGGCCTGCCTTGCGATGAAGCCTCCATGCAGTTCCTGCTGCCCAAGCGTTACAATATTTCCAAGTCCATCGACGGTCACAACATGGGTGTGCTGAACAGGAATTTTTCGAAGAAGAAGTCCGTTCGCAAGCATCCGTTTAAGTTCTTTCATCCCGCTTACGGCCTGAAGAACAATCTCTATACCCTCTACACGATGGCGTCGCCCGTTTTCTCGGGTTTCAAGCGGACGCATACGGCGCAGTCGTTTTTGAAGAGCACATTCGTGGATCTCTGGGAAAAGGAACCCGAGGTTCTCGATGCGACATGTGCCTGCAAGTTCAGGTCGTTCTTCAACGTGAACCAGTACCTGTTCAGGTACTGGCAGATCGCCCAGGGACGTTTTGCACCTGTGAACATGCATTCGGTGCGGCAGCGCTTCGACCTGGATGTCGACGATGCGGGCGATATCGCGAAGGCGATTTGCGAAAGGAAGTACAAGGCGATTTGCATTAACGAGGACGAAAACGAGAACCTGGACGTGTTCGAGAACATCCAGAAAAAACTTGTCGCCGCGTTCGAGCAGATCCTGCCCCAGAAGTCAACATTCGAGAAGTAACTATGCGTGAATTATCGGGTGATGAAATTAGGCAGAAGCAGATAGAAATCCTGGATGCTTTTGTCGATACCTGCGAAAAGAACGGCCTGCAGTATTACCTCTGCGGAGGCACGCTGCTCGGTGCAATCCGTCACAAGGGCTTTATCCCGTGGGATGACGATATCGACGTGTTCATGCCGCGTCCGGATTTCGAGAAAATCCAGAATGTCGCGATGGACGCCCCTTTCGAAATCCATTTCTACAAGAACGGGAAATCGCACAAGCCGTTCTTGAAGGTCGTGAACGCGAATACGGAAGCCTGCGAGAAGAACAACCGCTCGCGTACGGCGCTCTGGATTGATGTATTTGCGATTGACAGCCTGTTCGAGAACAATTTCCTCAACAGGTTGCATTACAAGGTGACACTCTTTTTGCGCAAGGGCGTGTATTTCGGTTTCCGCCCGCGCACTGGGTTGTTCGGAAAGATTGCGCTCCCGATTCTCAAGGTGCTGCACATCTCTCCCGAGCGCGTGAACGATTTCGCGTCGGCATGCATCGACCGCATCAGCAAGATACGGCGCTACGAGAAGGGACGCTATCTCGGCGGCATCAACTGGGGCTACGGCCCGCACGAGCGTATGGAACGCGCCGACCTGGAATCTGCCGTGAAGGTGGAGTTCGAGGGCAAGATGTATAACGCGCCCGTCGCCTACGACAAGTATTTGCACAATTTGTATGGCGACTACATGAAGTTGCCTCCCGAAGAGAAACGCCGTACGCACGGGTTGCTCGTGTGGGAAAAGTAGTCTAGTTTTCGTCGGAGGCGCTTTCGCCTTCTGCCATGTTCTCCAGTTCCGGCACAGTTTTGCCGTCGTCACCTTGCGCCGGGGCTTTCAGCTCGTCCGGGTCCTCTTTCTGGCTAAGGTAGAGAATTCCCATGAAGAACGAGCTGATGATGGAGAAGTTCGATACCATCGAATCGCTGATGAAGAAACTCACGATGTTGAAGATGAGCCAGCAGCTGACGACCATTCGGAGCTTCTTGTTGCCGGTAAACTTCTGCGAGATTGCAAAGAACAGGAGTATCATGAAGAGCAGGTAGCAGATTGTGCCTGCAAAACCTGTCTGGCCTATAATCGAAGAAAAGCCGGAGTCGCCATAGACGGAATCGCGCTCGTCGGCCCAGAGAAAATAATAGTAGTAGTCGCTGAAGACGGGCGAGTTATAGCGGTAGGCGTTCCAGGTTCCGATGGTGCACCATCCGGCTCCCAGGGGGTTGTATTTGAGCGCGAGCATTGTTGCCACCACGTAGAACGTGGCGCGGATGGAGTCGTCGTCGGTGTAGTAGAGAATCTTCTGGTAGGAAATCGCGCCGGCAATGATCCCGATGAGGAATAGCAACGGGATGAACAGCTTTATGTTGAGGGTGTTGCTCCGGTAAACGATCGCAAAGGCGATGAACAGCAGCAGGAACATGTAGCCGCGGTCTCTGGCCGAAAGCAGGCAGAGCGCGCAGAGGATGAACGTGTAGAGATTGCGTTCCTTGTAGAGAAGCAGAAACGAGAAGGCGACGACGGTGATGAGGTAGGTGCCGTGGTAGTAAATGAACTCGTAGGGCGGGAAAAGTCGGTGCGCTGCGTCGTGCGAGGTCATCCCGAGCCCGAAAGCCTGTTCGAGGAACCAGAATAGCAGAGTCGCGACGGTCAGTCCCTTGACGAAGAATATCGTCGGCTCGAGCCATTCCTTCAGCCGCTCCTTCGGCGTGTCCTGGAAATAGCAGATGGTACCGTAGAATCCCAGAATGAACGAACTGTAGTTCACGACGTCCATGATTTGCGGGTAGAGTTTCATGTGCTCGTCGGAGAAAACGGAACTCAGGGATCCGCAGGCGATAAATAGCCCGAAAGCCACGAACATGAGTTTTTCTGTCAGAGAGAAGTTGATAAGTCGCTTGCCGTGGATGGCGCGCAGGAAAATGCCGAAGAGAATGACGATGAGAATGATTTTAGGCGGGATATTGACCACTTCGCCTCCAAAGCCCAAGGCGTCCTGGAGGTAGCGGACCTTGCCGAAGACAAGGACAAGCATCAGACCTAGAAATACGAATCTCATTTCTTTCTAAAAGATAAAAAAAAGAGGTCTTAAAAAACTAATATTGCCATATGAAGTCGTTGAAAGCGCTTGCCTTGCTAGCTGTTCTGTTTTTGGTGACGGTGTCCCGTGCGGAACCGTTCCATGTCGCGACATGGAACATCCGCTGCGTCGATGTCAAGGATTCGCTTCGGGGTGATGCCTGGAGCAAGCGTGCCCCCGAAATCGCGAAGGTCGTCCGGTTCAGGAATTTCGACGTGGTGGGCATGCAGGAGGTGGATTCCACACAGAGGGCCATGCTCGAGGAACTGCTGCCGGAATATGAATGGGTGCTCGATCGCAGTACGGAAGGCAACCCTATCGCGTTTCGCAAGGACCGCCTTGAGCTTCTCGACAACGGGGTGTTCTGGTATTCGCGTTCGATGGTTCCCGGCGTGAAGGATTGGGACTCGAAACACCCGCGCTATTGCAATTGGGTCCGCCTGGTCGATAAGGAGACCCGCAAGGAACTGTTCGTGTTCAATACGCACTGGGACAACAAGGGCGACACGGCGAGGATGGAGAGTGCCCGCATGGCAAGAAACCTTGTCCCGCGCATTGCGGGCGACGCGCCGACAATCTTCATGGGGGATTTGAACATCAAGCCGGGAAGGAAACCTATCCAGATTCTGAAGGAAGATTCGCTTTTCCGCGAAGCGCTGGAAACATCTCCTGTAGTATCTATTCCCGAGGGCTCCTTCACGAAGTTCCGTACGGATAGGCACAGCGAGGAAACGCTCGACCACATGTTCTGTCGCGGCGGGGTCGATATCCTGCGTTACGGAATCTTGCGCGAGACGTATTTCGACGGCGAGAATTACCGGTTCCCGTCGGACCATCATCCGGTCATGATTGAAATAGAAGTGCGCTAAGAATGGAATCGGGTTGGCGCAGGGCCCGGTTACCACTCGATATAGAACTTGGTATGCGTCGTGTAGATGGAACCGTAGTTCAGGAATCGGAAGACGAGGTTCTTGAACTTCCCGAATTTTGACTTGCGGTTTTTGTAGTAGACGCTCAGGTGGTCCAGCTGCTGCAACTGCGAACGGTTGAGTTTGCCCTGTAGCCTTGTCTTGACGGATTCGGCGATGCAGAGCCTGTCCGGACGGACGGGGTTGCGCTTGAAGTGGATGAACCCGAGATAGGTCGGCCAGTGCGTGCGGCGCGAGGCGTTCATGTCGTGGCGGCGGTGCTGCGTAATGACCTGCGGCGTGAAGGCGAAACCCTTGCTGTAGCAGGCGATGACGGTGAGCCACGTATCGTGATAGTCGATACCTTCGGGGAGCGGGAGCGCGATATCCAGCAGCGATTTCCGGATGAGCATCGATGCTCCTTGGAAGCATCCGTTGTTGTAGAAGATGCGGAGCGGAATCTTGCGGTAGTCCTTCGGGCAATGGTAGAGAAAATCTACTTCGCTGAGCTTTGCCCCGAGAAGCTTGCCTTCGCCGTCGATGAGTTCCGCATCTCCGCAGGCGATGTCGCGGTCGCCGATTGTTTCCGCGAGAGTTTTCAGGTGGTTTTCTTTCCAGATGTCGTCCTGGTCGGAGAGCGCGACGAATTCGCCTTCGCAGAGGCGCATGGCCTTCTCGAAGTTCGCCTTGAACCCGAGATTCTTCTCGTTCCTGAAACATCGAATGGACGGAAATTTGGACAGGTATTCTTGAAGGATGTCCCATGTGGCATCGGTGGAGCAGTCGTCGCATACTACGATTTCGAAATCCTGAACGTTCTGGTTCAGGATGGAGTCGAGCTGCTGTCGAATGTAGCGCTCGCCGTTGTATGTTGCCATCGCGACGGATATCATGCGGAATACCTGCTTGTAGGTACAATGTATAAATTATTGTGCAGCCGCAGTTCCTGCTTTGGAAAAAACTATCTTTGCTGTGGTGAAGAATTTTCTTTTTAGCAAGCCTGTCCTGTTTATCCTGATTGCCTTCGGGATAAGGTTCCTGCAAATTCTGCAACTGTATTTTACCGAGACGCCGTCGGGCGGAAGCTTTATCGAACGTCCCGTGAACGGGATTATATGTGCGACCATCGTGAACATCGCCGCGTTCGCATTTCTGGGAGCGCTATTCTCCCTGGCTACGCTTCTGAAGGGAAAGGCCGCAAGATGGGTGTGCGTGCTGGTGGCCGCGCTCACCTGGTTCCATCTGGTCATATGCGCCATCGACGACCAGATCATGCGCTGGATGGGGCAGCACCTGACCATGTCCTTCCTTTCCACGTATTCGGTCTTCCGCCTGGATCCGACGATGGCGTCGAACGTTGCGCTCGACGGGCTCCCGAACTTCCTGCTGTCCGTGTTCCTGGTGCTGCTTGCGGGTGCATTGTTTTTCGTGATGCTTGCAAAGTTGCGCCAGCGTCCGCTTTCCCTGTGGGTGACCTGCGTGCTTGCGGGCGTCCTTGTGGTAATTGCCGTCGCGAGCGGGAATGCGCACCACTACTACAAGCCCTGCCGCATCCGCTGGCAGACTATCGAGCCCACGTACCTGACAATCCTGGACGAGTACATCTACCAGCGCGAACACAGCGTCCGCCCGCAGCGCCTTGAGCAGGGAATCTCGATGCTGGGCGGGAACCTGGAATCGGAATACCCTTTCTACCATCCAGTTGAAAATGAGGATTCCCTGATGGAAGAATTCAGGAACCGTCCGCTCGACCAGAAGAAGGATGTGATTCTCCTTTCCCTGGAAAGCTTCCGCGGCTGGGTGGGAGACTTCCGCATTGGCCAGAACTGCGAACGCATGCCGAACCTTTGCGCCCTGGGCAAGGCCGGCACGACGTTCCCCTATACCTACAGCGTAGGCTACCCTTCGACCGAAGGTATGCTTGGCCTGCAGCTTGGAATCTGGAGCCACCCGAGCAAGGTGTTCCTGAGCAGCCTCATGAATACGCGAACCCGCTCCCTGCCCGATATCTTAGGCGAGGCGGGCTACTACCGTGTCGTCCTTACCGCCGCCGAGCCCAGCTTCGACAACTTTACGCCCTGGTTTAGCAAGTGGTTCGATTTTGCCGAATACGACCCGAAAAGGTCTGCGGATATTCCGCTTGCAGAGAGGTTCAGGGAAGTCTATGCGGCTCGCCCCAAGGATAAGCCTCTCTACTTCGAGTGGATAAACTTCGTGACGCACACTCCCTTCACGGTGCCGAAATCCTATGCGGAGCCGGCTGCGACATCCGACCAACGCTACGCCCAGGCCGTCGCCTACCTAGACAGTGCCATCGGGATTGTGCTGGATGCAGTGCGGAATGGCCCGCGCGCGAACGAGACAATCATTGTCGTTACGGGCGACCACTCCATCGCCAATGCGAAGGCCCAGAAAAAGCAGGATGAACTCGGGGAGGCGAACAGCACCTACACGTGGACCACGTTCATCTGGGCGGGCGCCGGGATCCCTGCCGACAGCCTGGTTTTGGAACCGCGTTCGCACGTAGACTATGCGCCCACCATATTGTCACAGCTGGGGCTGCGGGCGACAAACCACTTCGTCGGGGAGAACCTCTTTGGCGAATCGCACCGGAGGGTGTTCTCGTTCCGGCATTCCGACGCCGTGATGCGCGGGGATTCCGTGGCGGTATTTGCCCGCGCGGGGAACGCTTCTTTCTCGCATGCGCGCAGGCAGAGCCGTGCCGTCGATTGGGATACGACCGAGACGGTGGGCGGTTTTGTCGCTGAAGAAAAATGCCCTCTCGATGTGAAGGTCTCTGCGGACAGCCTCCTGGATGCGGCGGATGCCTGGATGTGGGTTCTCGACCAGAATTTGCTGATGCCCGAAGAATAGCCGCAGTCCTGATTCCGGCGCTTTTCTGCGAGGCGGAATCCCGCACTTTCCTGTACTAGTTCCTGTGCGTAATCTTCGCGATTAGCTTGCCTGCAATCTTGCGAGTTTCCTTGCGCGAATCCCCGTCGAGGATAATCAGGTAGCCGAACGCGCTGCCCACCACGCAGCAGGCAAGCCCGCTTACGCAGAGCATTGCCCAGCTCGGGTCCGTGATGAACTGCTTGATGTAGAACAGCGGAGCGAGCGTGACGGCGAACGCGATGAGGCTGCGTATGGTGCAGGCGTAGAGCAGGCGTGCCTTGAGCCCCACGCAGTGTGCTCCGTAGAGCGGCAGGAACGTGAGTGCCTTGATGGCGTTGAATATGGCGCTTGTGCAGGCGATAATCATCAGGTGTGTCGTCTCGCCTTCCGTAACGTTCAGACCGATGACCACGACTACGAAGGTGAGCGAAAAGAGCCCGAGCCCGAACAGCGAATTTGCCCTAATCCTGTTTACAATGGGGTAGATGTTGTAGATAGGCTGCAGGGGCATCGCAATCGGAAGGTCGACGCAGGCGCCAACGGTCAGGATGTAGAGCAGGTGCGCGTCCTGCGTTGGCATCCATAGCTGGTAGAAGTGGTCGCTGAACACGAAGATGAACGCCGTGGGAATGATGCTGATGATGCCGAAGAATCGGAGCGAAGAGATGATGCCCCGGTGCAGTTCCTTCGTGTTTCCTTCGGCGTAGAGCTTGGTCCAGGGCGGTGCGAAGATGGAGTTGATGCGTTCGTAGAACGTGAGCGTGAGCTCCGGGATGCGGCGCGTGATGGAGAGGATCCCCATGGGGCCTGCACCGATAAAGAGGTTCGCGAGAAGCAGGTTGAAACCGGTGCCGAGAATCGTGTTGAATTTCGATACAATGTTCCAGACGCCTGCCGAAAGCAGTTCCTTGATGGACTTTGCGTCGAAGTACTTGAACGAAATCCGGAGCTCCGGAGTGAGCTTCCGCTTGAACATGATGTTTGTGCCGATGGTATAGACTGTGCTGATGACGGTTGCTAGGCCGATGAACCATACCGCAGGGTCGAAGAAGTAGAAGAGCGCGATAAGCAGCAGGGCCTTCAGGGCGTGGGCGACAATCGACCTGGTAGAAGAGAGATCGAGGCGGTTACGGATGAAGGTGCTTACGCTATAGACGTTGAAGATCAGGCTGATGAAGAAGTTCAGGAAAATGCAGCCGAAGAGCAGCTTGACATCCCCGATAAGTTCTTCCGGAATCTTGACGATGTATTCGAGCTTGTAGAGGACGCCGATGGCGATGCAGTTGATGAACAGGACAAGGATGATATTCGAGAAGAAAACCGAGCTGAAGTACTTGCGCGCTTCCTCAATTTGGTTCTTGTGGACGCTTATCGTGATGAAACGGCCTGCCATCGAGTTGAGGGCGATCGTGATAATCTGCGCGTAGCTCACGAAGTTGCTTGCGAGGCCCACAAATCCATATGCGGCGGCACCCAGGCGGGCGACAATGTAGGGGGTCAGGAAAAACGTGATGCCGATGCTCACCAGGAAGGCAAACACTTGCGCAAAACCGTTGATGGCAAATCGTTTCTTCGAACCCATTGCATATAATAATAGAATTTTCCGTGTCCGCAGGGCACTTGTAAACGGGGGATAAATGCTATATTGTCCTTTTGAAATAAAGCAGGTGGGCCGATAGCTTATGACAGGAATTGAATCTTCTCGGGATAGCTTCTTGCAGGGAGATGTGGAACGCATCGCGAATTCTGCGTGCATCCCGTGGGACAAACTTGGCGGATGCTCCGTCCTCGTGACGGGCGCTACCGGCCTCATCGGCTCGCTTCTGGTGCGTGCGCTTGCCTGCCGTAATCGCCTGTTCAATCAGGATATCAGGATAAAGGCTCTCGCTCGCAACAGGGAGAAGGCTGAACGCGAATTCGAGAGTCTTGTTAATCGGCCCGGATTCGAGATTGTCAAAGGCGATGTGACCGCGCCCATTGAAGGTGCCGGCGATGTCGACTATGTCATCCATACGGCGAGTGCGACTAGCTCGAAGTATTTCGTGACGAACCCCGTGGAAACCATCGCGACGGCAATCGACGGCACCCGCAACGTGCTGGAACTTGCACGCCGCAGCAAGGTGAAGGGATTCCTTTACCTCTCCTCGCTTGAAGTCTATGGCGTCCCGGCCGAAGGCCACGTGAAGATGCAGGAATCCGAGGCGGGCTACATCGACTCGATGAAGGTCCGCAGTTGCTACTCCGAAGGCAAGCGCATGGTAGAATGCCTCTGCGCCTCTTACGCCTCGGAATACGGCGTGCCTATAAAGGTCGTGCGCCTTTCGCAGACATTCGGTGCGGGGGTTGCGTATGCGGACGGGCGCGTGTTCGCACAGTTTGCCCGCAGTGCCATCGAAGGAACCGATATCGTCCTCAAGACGAAGGGCGAGACGCTCCGTAACTATTGCTACACGGCCGATGCGGTGACGGCGCTCCTGCTTGTGCTCGTGAATGGCTCGGTCGGGGAGGCCTACAACGTCGCGAACAAGGATACCGCGATTTCCATTGCCGACATGGCGCATCTCGTGTGCGACAAGTTCTCGGGCGGCAGGAGCAAGGTCGTGTTCGACATCGCCGAAGACGCCACAAAGCTCGGCTACAATCCCGTGGTGAAAATCTGTCTCGATACCACGAAGCTCGAAGGTCTCGGCTGGAAGGCGGAATTCGGCCTGGAAGAGATGTTCCGGCGCACCATTGAAAGCATGAAACTGGAACGGGTGTAATACGGTTCGGCAATGTCCTCCCTAGTTGAAAAGATACGAAAGCGTCTTGACCGCAAGTTCCTGAAAATGGTCAAGGAAGACAGGCTCCATTGGCTGCCGGATAAGCTGTTCCTGTCCTGGATGTTCCGCATAAAGATGGGCTACAAGCTGAATTGGAAGAATCCGCGGACGCTCAACGAAAAACTGCAGTGGCTCAAGTTCTACAACAAAAATCCGCAATATACGGAAATGGTGGACAAGTACGGAGTCCGCGAATACGTCAAGAAGACCATTGGCGAGGACTACCTCATTCCGCTTCTCGGCGTATGGGATAAGTTCGACGATATCGATTTCGGTAGACTGCCGAAAGAATTTGTCTTGAAGTGTACACATGATTCTGGCGGCCTTGTCATCTGCCGCAACAAGGATGAACTCGACAAGGATGCTGCCCGAGAAAAGATTGGGAAGAGCCTCGCACGGAACTATTACTACCGTTGGCGTGAGTGGCCCTATAGGAATATTCGCCCTCGTATTATTGCAGAACAATTTATGGAAGACGACCTTCTGGGAGGGCTTCCGGATTACAAGTTTTTCTGCTTTGACGGACGCGTTGATTGCGTGATGGTCTGCGTAGATCGTCACCTGCACGATGTCAAGTTCTACTTTTTCGACCGCGACTGGAAATTCCTGAAGCCGAATATCGAAACGCAAAACTTGCCCGATGACTTCACGATTCCGAAGCCGCCCTGCATTGACGAGATGTTCGGTATCGCTGCGAAACTTTCAAAAGGTCTCCCGTTTTCGCGAATAGATTTGTATTGTGTTTCCGGGAAAGTCTATTTTGGAGAAATCACGTTTTTCCCGGATAGCGGGTACGATACGACTTTCCTGAAAGAAGCGGATTTGAAATGGGGCGACATGATTACGCTCCCGCCCAAGAGACGCTAACCCCTACTTCCCGAACCCGACCAGCTTGCGGTAGACAAATCGCCCGATACGGTTCAGACTTTTTCCCCAGATGTTCTTTTCGCGCTTGTGCTGTTCCATGTAGAGCCACGGGCAGTTGCGCGCGTTCTCGTTTTCGGGGAGCAGGTAGTCGAACGCTATTCCCGATTTCCAGAGCGTGTAGGGGTACGAAAGCTGGTCGCGGCGCGAATACGTGTTTATCATCTTCCACCACATGTCGCATTGCCTGCGTACCTTTTCGCTGTCGTGCCTGCGCAAGATGATGTTCGCCTCGAACATGCCGAAGCGCCTGGGCAGGCCTTCCTTGCGGATGAATCGCATCTCCTTCACGATGGTCGAAAACTTGTCGAGCCCGTAGGTGAATACCACATAGCCTTCGACGTAGCAGCAGTTCCTGAACGGGTGCTTCACGCCCGAAAGTTCTACGCCTGCATCGATCTTCTGCATCACGGCATTGTAGAAGTCGGCAGTCTCGATGCGGATGTTCGCGTCCATGTAGACGCTGTATTCGTAATCGGACAGCACTGTGTACGGGTGCATCTTCGGGTAGCGCGACTCGATCTGTTTCGAGGGAAATTCGCCTTCGAACTTGCGAACCTTCCAGATTCCGATGGTATCCTTCTCGATGTCGTTCGAGAAGCAGAAGTAGTCGAAGCGCTCGTCGATGACCTTGGGCTGTTCGAGCGTGTCGTATCCGCCGGTGAGAACCGTGTAGATGGCGACCTTAGCCATTGCCGCCTCCCGGAATTTCGTCATTCTGAATTTCGTTCAGGGGCGCAGAATTCCCCTTGATGAATTCGTTGATTACGGTCGCGATATCCTTTGCGGCATGCCCTGTCTCGTGCAGGCCGACCCTTTCCGTAAAGGCCTTCCATGTGGCGTTGTATTCTTCTGCGTTGAAGTTCCGCACACGTTCCAAAAGCTCATCGTTGTTCCTGCCGCAGGGGAAGGGAAGGTCCTCAAGTTCGTAATACACGCCGCGGTCCTGCTTGTATTCCTCGAAGTCGGTCGCGAACATGAAGCACGGCATTGCAAGCATCGCCGCGTCGAATATGCAGCTGGAGTAATCCGAGAGCATCGCGTCAGTCGCCATGATGAGTTCCTGCATGTCGGGGTAGCGTGTCGCGTCGATAACCGAGCTGCCGTATATCTCGGCGACATCCTTCATGCTGTTCGCCATGACCGGATGCCAGCGGACAAGGATTTTCCAATCGCCGCCGAACCGTTCCTGGAGCGCGCCTTGCAGCTTGTCGAAATGGATGTCGAATGGCCCCCGGTCAAAACCGGTCTCGTTGAAGTTGTCGCGGAACGTGGGCGCGTACAGCAGGATTCTCGTGTCTTGCGGGATGCCGTAGAGGTCGCGGATTTTCTTTCGGAATGGTCCGCGTTCCTGGAACAGGACGTCGTTTTTGGGGTATCCCGCCTTCCAGACCTTGCCGTGATAGTTGAATGCGCCGCGGTAGATCCTGGTGAGGTGCGTGGAGTTGGAAATGAACAGGTCGGCCAGTGCGGATGTCCTGTTGACTTCGCGGACGACTCGCTTCATCTCGCGGAACTTGGGCACGTCGAGGTCGAGTTTTTTGATGCCGAGCCCGCCGTGCCATGTCTCGATAATCAGCTGGCCCTTGCGCTTGCGGGCGTTGCCCGGGAACCGGTGCGTGTCGAGCCAGACTTTGGCCGTCGCGTATTCGTAGGCGGTGCGCCAGTGAGCGAAGTGCGAGACGACCTTCATGTAGCCGGGCACATCGTACTTGTACTTGAAATTGCGAATCCAGACAATCTTTACGCCGGGGTTAATCCGGTGCAGTTCTTCGAGCACGAACTGCGTGTTGTCGCCGTACTTTCGCCCCCAGAAGGTGGAGCCTACAATCTTGTCCTGGAGCGGGAGCAGCCTGCAGAGGTAATAGACAATGCCGGATGTCGTAAGCGAGATTCTGTCCGCTGCGTGGTGGATGGACTTGCGGAGCCCTAGCAGTCCTTTTATCAGGGGAAAGTTGGAGCTCCTGACGCTATTGCGGATAGCCTTGAGGGACATTTACTCGATTCCGTAAATCTGGGCGTCTTCCTTGACCTGGAGGATTGCGCGCATCGTGTAGAAATCGTCCGGGGTCGTAATCTTGATGTTCTCGTACGGGCCGTCGGTCATGTGGAGCTTGAATCCGTAGTGCTGCATCATGGTACACGAATCGATAAAGTCCTCTCGCCCTTCGGCGAGAGCCTTCTGATGCGCTCCGAGAATGTCGTCGAGCCAGAAACACTGCGGCGCCTTAGCTACCCTGGAATGCGCACGGTCGGGCACCAGCTTGATGGCTCCCTCGTCGTCGATTTCCACGATGGTTTCCTTCACGATTCCGCTCGTGATGGAGGTCCCGTATTTCTTCACGCATTCGATGTTCTTTGTCAGGAGTTCGCTGTTGATGAGCGGTCGCACGCCGTCGTGGATGAGCACGATGCTCTTCTCGTTTCCGGCGACTTCCTTTGCGGCGACAAGCCCGTTGTAGATGGAAAGCTGGCCGGTCTTTCCGCCCGGAACGACCTTCCTCACCTTGGTCAGGTGGTACTGTTCGACCAGCTTGCCAAAGTAGTCCATCCATTCGGCGACGCAGACCACGACCACGGCGTCGATTTCGGGATTCCGCTCGAAATGCTCGATGGTGTGGACCATGATGGGCCTGTCATGGATGCGCAGGAACTGCTTGGGCAATTCCTTGCTGTGCATCCTGGAGCCGACTCCGCCGGCGAAAATGAGCCCGATATTCATCGCTAGTATTTTCCGTACTTGTAGCCGTAACCGTCGCTATGGCCGTGTTCGTACTTGTTGATGACGAAGCTTGCGTGGGCGGTGCTGTTGCCCTTGAGCAGCTGGTTCATGCCGTCCTGGATGGCGTCGATGCTGTGCCTGTTGTACTCGATGACCATCACGATTTGCGATGCGACGCGGCAGGCGAGGGCGGCGTCGGTGACGAGCATGATAGGCGGCGTGTCGATGATGATGAGGTCGTAGTCGCTTTCCATCGACGAAATCAGGTTCGTGAAGTGGTTCGAGCCGAGGAGTTCGGAGGGGTTCGGGGGAACGTTTCCGCACTGCATGATGAAGAGGTTGTCCACTTCGGTCGGCTTCACGACATCGCTTGCCGTGGCTTCGCCCAGGAGGATCTGCGAAAGCCCGTTGCCGCGCTTGATGCCGAATTCCTTGTGCAGGCGGCCCTTGCGGAGGTCCGCGTCGATGAGGAGGACCTTCTTGCCGAGACCCGCATAGAGGGCGGCAAGGTTCACGGAGATAAAGCTCTTGCCCACGCCGGGGATAAGTCCGCTCACGCCGATGATGGGCTTGCTGCCTTCGCTCATCGAGAATTCAAGCGAACTGCGGAGGGCGCGTAGCGATTCCACGGCCACGTCGTCGGGTTCCACCACGGCGAGCGGGCGCGTGCCCTTGGTCCCGTTCGGGTTTCCTTTCGGGACCTTTGCGTAGACGCTGAACCCGGTCTCGCGTTCGATGAAGTGCGCATCGCGGACGCCGTTGCTGAGCTTGCTTTTCAGGAGGACGAGGGCCGCGCCGAATGCAAAGCCGATGACGAGGGCGATGAGCACGATAATCTTCTTGTTCGGCTTGGATGGCTTGTTTACCTGTTCCGCGAAGTCGATAATACGGACGGAACCCACTTCTCCGGCAGATACGAGTTTCAGCTGCTGGATGTTGTTGAGCATCGTCGTGTACAGGATCTTGCTCGTTTCCACTTCGTTCGTGAGCTTGAGAACTTCCTGCTGGGTGGCGGGGAGCTTCTTGGTCGCGCTGCTGTTAGCGGCAAGTTCACGCTTGAGCGTCGCTTCCTGCTCTTCGAGCGTCTTGATGGTCGGATGTTCCGGCTGGAAAAGCCTGATGGCGCTCTGCTTCTTCTGCTGGAGCGCGAGCAGGTCCTGCTGCAACTTGGTCCTGTTCTCGAGAACGAGGCGTGTTTCCGCGTTGATATCGACGGAGCCGACCTTGTTCCTGTAGGTATTGAACTTCAGGAGCGAACTGTCCATCTGTGCCTTGACTTCGGGCAACTGCTTTTCCAGGAATTCGAGCGTCTTCTGTGCTTCGGCGTTCCTCTGTTCCACGTTCTGCCGCAGGTAGGTCGTGGCGATTTCGTTCAGGATGGTGGTCGCGCGGTCAGGGTAGATATCCTGGTAGCTGAATTCCAGGATGCCGGTCTTCTTGCCTTTTTCCTTGACGGAGAAGGCTCCCTTGAATGAACCGATGGCATTCAGGCGACTTTTCTTGGTGATGGCGAACTTCTGGCCCGGCTGGACTTCCATCGAATAGACGCTGAAGGAGACGGTGTCGCCCGCGTAGGGAGTCCTGTAGGTCTGCCCGGGAGTTCCCGTCAGGACCTTCTTTCCATTGTGGTCGAGAAGGTCGAAGGTCACGCTGTCCTTTGCCACGGCGAACCAGGGCTTGCCCATTTCTTCGGCGGGGAGCTTGCTCCAGGGGACTTCGAACTGGTGCACTTCCATCCTGCCTTCACGGTGGAGCAGCCTGTCGAGCTTGTTCAGCGGTTCCGCGTCATACTGCAGGTGCATCTTCTCGACGGCTTCGCCGATAATCTGGCGGCTCATGATGAGCTCGATTTCCGTCTCTGCCGGGCTGGCTGTCGCGAAAAGGCTCCCGAGTCCGGCCATCATTCCCATGTTCTTGTTGTTTTTCGTCTCGATCTGTAAAAGGGCGTCGACCTTATAGACGGGGCGGATCCACAATGCGACGAATACACCGACAACTCCTGCGATGAATAGGCAGGGGAGGAGTATTTTCCAGTTTTTCACCATGTCCTTGAAAAATTCGACGTAGTCCGAATCTTCTTTTTTCTTTGATGACGCCATGATACAACCGTTAATTTTTAGATAGTTATAATTATGAATATAGAAAAATTGCTAAAATAAAAGCGATGAAGAAATTCCTTGCACTGTTTTTCGCCTTTGCGGCGCTTTCTTTTGCTTACATCCCCGGCGAATCGGGCTTTGTGTCGCTTGAATACGAACACGGCATCTTCGGGAACCCCGCCGGTGTTTCCTCGTTCGATTCGAGGGGAGCCCTGCTCGACTACCAATACGACAACGGGATTTCGGCATTCCGCGTCGGGGGAAACCTCGAACGGCTCGCTGTCGGATTTGATTACCGCACCGATGGAGAAGGCTTTGACGAATCGCGATGGAACGCCGCGTTTTCGTTCCCGATGTTTAGCCGCATGCTCTTTTCCGGATCGCGCGTGACCGCGCTCCGCAGCGCCGATTTCGAAGGCACGGAGTGGACTTTTACGCAGGGGTTCCTGCTCCGTCCGCTACGGTTCTTCTCGCTGGGATATTCCTGCGAGAACCTGCTCTATCTGGGGCCGCAGTCGCAGGAACGCATCCACAACCTGGGCGCGACTATCCGCCTTGGAAGTCATTTCTCCGTGAGCTACGACTGGGAAAACTGGGAAAGCCACCGCCTGCTCCTGGAACTCGGAATATACGGTTTCCGTTTCGGTTTCCGGATGCCCCTCTATGGCGATGACGAATGGAAACTGACGGTTGCCACGTCGCTTGGCGGCTACAACGATTTTGCGCTCACCTTCTTCGACGACATGCTCCCGAAACGCGGGGCGTGGGGCTACCATTCCGCAAGGAACCCGAAGGCGTCGCGCTTTGCGCAGGTCGTGCGCGTTCCCCTCAATACCGACGTGGTGGAAAAGAGCGAAGCCATACCGTTTATCGGGAGCCGCGACATCGGACTTTCCAAGGTGCGTAATTTGTTCAAACACCTGATGCTCGACCCGGCTGCTGGTCTCGTGATTCTCGACTTTTCGGGCTACCGCGGGAACCTGGGGGTCTCGAGTGAAATCTATGGTTACGTCATGAGACTCAAGGCCCGTGGCACGAAGGTGGTCGCCTATGTCGATGATATTCGTTTGTCTGTGCTCGTGGCTGCGGCGTCGGTCGACCGCATTGTTGCAGAACCTTCGGCGCACCTGACCTGGCGCGGTCTCGGCGGGAATACGCTTTTTTACAAGGGCCTCCTCGACAAGCTGGGCGTGAAGGTGGAGTTCCTCAAGCATGGTGACTACAAGTCGGCGGTGGAACCCTACGTGGCCGATTCCATGTCTGCGGAAGCCCGCGAGAACAGGACCGTACTCTACAAGGACCTTTGGGACTTCACCTCCATGCTGGTTGCGGGCCGCAAGTCGAACAATGCCCATGATGCCTACGCGACGAAGAAACCGCTCGATTCTCTCGCCTCGATTCCGGTAATCTCCGCTTCGGCGGCGAAAAAGGCCGGCCTCGTGGATACGCTCCTCTACATCGACCAGGTCCCCGCCTACGCGCTCAAGACTTTCTTCGATGTCGATGCCCCGCAGGCGCGCTACAGGGACTGGAACCCGACATCCAGGAAGATCTTTACCGAAAGCTGGTCGCGCCGCTCGAAAATCGCGCTCCTGAATATCGACGGCACCATCGATTCCCGCATGGAAGCAGAAGTCTCGGCGGCGCTCAACCGCCTGCCCGGCGTGGCCGACGCGCTTGTGCTCCGCATCTCTTCCCCGGGTGGGAGCGCACTTGCGTCCGACAAAATCTGGGCCGCCCTCGAAGCCGTGAAGGCCCGCGGGATTCCCGTGGTCGCAAGCATCGGCAGTGTCGGGGCTTCGGGCGCCTACTATATCGCTTGCGGTGCGGACGCGATTTTCGCGGAGCCGTTTTCCATTGTCGGGAGCATCGGCATCTACGGCGGGAAGATCGACGCTTCCGGGCTCATGAGCAAGCTTGGCCTGAAGGCGGAAACGGTCAAGACGCACGAGCATGCCGATGCCGAAACCTTCACGCGCTCGTGGACGGACGACGAGAGGAAGGCCCTCCAGGATTACATGGACGAGTTTTACGCAAGGTTCGTGGGCGTCGTCTCGAAGGCGACCGGGATTGCCGACGCAACTGTCGATAGCGCCTATGGTGGTGGCCGCGTGTTTGTCGGCTGGAAGGCTCACAAATACGGCCTCGTGCAGGGAATCGGAGGCATCGAAAATGCCATCGAAGAAGCCCGTAGGCTCGCAGGAATTAGCGAGCGCTCCGAAATAGAGCTTGTTTCGCTTTCGACCGGGAAATCGGACATCGTGCCGGACGTCTCCGCGAAGGCTCTCCTCGAAACGCTTTCGGACCTGGATCGTGTGCAGTTCTGGGCGGTTGATCCTGCGCTCTTGGAACAATCGCTGTTGGGAGGGGGCCTCTAGCCGCCGGACGCGAATATGCTAGCCATTGTCGTTACAGTCCTCTGTTGCCTTGCCGCCTCGGCGTTCTGTTCCGTGACGGAAGCTTCTTTCTATAGTGTGCCGCCCGCGACGGTCGAGTTCCTGCAGAAGAACAAGAAGTTTACGGCCAGGTACCTCACGCATGTTAAGGAAAACATCGACCGCTACATCGCCTCGGTGCTTATCGTGAACACTGTCGCGAATACGGTGGGAGCCTCGCTTGCGACGGCGCTCGCGGTAAAACGGCTTTCCCCGACGGGTGCCATGGCACTCCCGATTGTCCTCACGATTCTCATCCTGCTTTTTGGCGAAATCACTCCCAAGACGCTCGGCGTAAAGCAGGCGAAGACGTTCGCCCCGCTTGTCGCGGTGCCGTTCTACTACATTACGAAGATTCTCGGGTGGACGGGGCTCATCTGGCTGTGCCTTACGCTCACCAAGCACTGGACGCACGAGGACGAGGAGAAGAAGGACGTGAGCGTCGAGGACATCAACAGCCTCGTGAGTCTCGGGCTCCGCGAAGATGTCATCGACCGCCAGCAGGCATCCGTTATCAAGAATATCCTGTCGCTCAAGTCCGTGCCCGCGCGCAAGGTGATGACGCCCCGCCAGGTGGTGTTCAGCCTCCCTGCCGACAAGACCATCGGCGAGACGCTCGACGAGCGCGGCAACTGGCCTTTCTCCCGCATCCCGCTCCATGGCGAAAAGAAGGACGAGTGGATTGGGATCGTGCTCAGGCGCGATGCCTACAACCAGCTTGCCGAGGGAAACCGCGACGTGAAGCTCCGCAAGCTCATGCGTCCCTTGCAGCTCATTCCCGACAGTGTCATGCTCGACAAGCTCTTGCTCCGGTTCTTGAAGCAGCGCGGACACATGGTGGGCGTGGTGGACGAGTTCGGCGCCATCGCGGGTATCGTGAGTCTCGAGGACGTGCTCGAAGAAATCCTCGGCCGCGAAATCGTGGACGAGTACGACGAGGCGGTGAACCTCCAGGAGACGGCCCGCCGCCGCTCCAAGGCCCTCGCGTTCATCCGCAAGAACCGCCCTAAGAAATGACGTTTTTTTTGTAAAATGTTGATATAATTCTACTAATTCATGCAATTAGTAGAATAAAAATTGCCGATTTTACGGACTTTTCTTGAAAAATTCGATTTTTTACCCTTGTTTCCCTTGCCGAATCCATCTATATTTGTCTTGCTTTTCCTGGGCGCCGATGTCCGGGAATCTAATTCACCTAGAGGATTTACATGAAGACCATTACGGTAAACCCGAAGTCCGTCACCCGCAAGTGGAAGCTTGTGGATGCCGCTGACAAGCCGATGGGACGCGTTGCAAGCGAAGTTGCTCGCCTCCTCATGGGCAAGCATAAGGCCATCTATTCCCCGAACGTCGACACTGGTGACTTCGTTGTTGTCATCAACGCCGGCAAGGTTGCCGTTTCCGGCAACAAGAACCTGCAGAAGGAATACTTCCACCACACCGGTCACATCGCCGGCGAACGCTGGATCAACTTTGCCGACCTCATGGCTAAGGATCCGACCGCCCCGCTGACCGCTGCCATCTGGGGTATGCTCCCTCACAGCGCTCTTGGCCACAAGATGGTTAAGAAACTCAAAATCTATGCCGGCGCCGAACATCCGCACGCTGCGCAGAACCCCGAAGTCGTTGACTTCTAATCTTTAGAACGGAGGATACCTCTATCGCTACCGCAAAGAACAAGAAGATCTACCGTGGCACGGGCCGCCGCAAGAACGCCATCGCCGCTGTGATCCTGAAGCCGGGTACCGGCAAGCGCACTATCAATGGTCGTGATTTCAAGGATTACTTCCATTCCGAAGTGCAGAACATGATTGCCAACCTTCCGTTCGCCATCCTCGGCAACGCGGAAGAATGGGACGTCGAAGTCACCGCTCGCGGCGGTGGAATCGCCGGCCAGATGGGCGCTGTCCGTCTTGGCATTTCTCGCGCTCTCGTCGCCAACGACGCCGAAGTGAAGCCCGCCCTCAAGAAGGAAGGCCTCATGACTCGTGACGCCCGTGCCGTTGAACGTAAGAAGTTCGGCCGCAAGAAGGCCCGTAAGCACTTCCAGTTCAGCAAGCGCTAATCTGCGAAATCGCTTTTACGGAAAACCCTGGCATCTGCCAGGGTTTTTCTTTTTGCACACCGCAGGTGTGCGCGAGGCAGGCTTTGCTTGCCGAAGTTCTTTATTATAGTTATTCCAGGACGAACCGCTTGAAGAACTTGGGATCGTGGGCAAGAGCCTGGAGTTCCTTTTCGAGCGAATCAGCACCGAAGATTTCGAGCAGGGTCTTCTCTTCCGAGTACAGCGATACTCCCAGCCCGAATCGGTGCTCGGCGATATCGAAACCCATCGCTTCGAGTATTGTCGGCGCGATGTCGATGGAGGTGAACTGCCTGCGCCTGGTTTCGGGATTCTTGGTCGGGTTTATCAGGATGGTGACCCACTTGCGGTTGTTTATGTTCGGCCTGGCCAGGAACTTGCCGGGGAACTTGTTCGGGAAGAGGTGGTCGCCGACGATGACGATGAGCGTGTTTTCGGCGAAGTCCTGCTTTTGGCACCACTCCACGAACTCATTCACCTCGCGCGAGGCGCAGCGCAGGGTCGCCTTGTAGGAGTCTTCGTCCGAACCGGATTCCGGCTTCTCCAGGCATTCCTTGTCGTAGAATCCATAGGGGAAATGAGTGTTGATGGTTGCGATGGAGACCGAGAAGGGCGAGCCGTTCCTTGCGATGGAATCGATGTAGGCCCTCGATGCCGCATAGAGGCTCCTGTCCGTGAGGCCGGCCTCGAATGAGCGCATGTTCCTGAACTTCTCGTCGACATCCTGCTTGCTTTTCATGGAGACCATGTCGTAGATGACGTCAACGCCATGCTGTTCCAGAAACCAGTTTTGCATGTTGAACCGGGAATCGGTTCCCATCACGAAGTAGTTGGTGTAGCCGTACTTGTGCAGCGATTCCCAGAAACTCTTTGCTCCGGGAATGAACTTGTTGTTGAGGCGCAGGCGTGACAGTAGCGGGATGCCCGTCGTCTTGGAAAATGTCCCGGTGATGGTGTTGCGCGAGCCGAGCATGTCGTTTCCACCGCCGAACCTGTCGGAATGCGAGAAGCCCGTGTTTTTTTCGAAGAGCTGGGTGATTTCGGGAATGTAGTTCGTTGCCGCCTCGCCGCCGCTTGCCGTGTCTGCGAACGTACTTTCCATGGATTCCATCAAAATCCAGATGAGGTTGCGCGGTTTTTCGGGCGCGGTTATGTGCAGGGAATCGGCGTCGATGAAGTATTTCTCCAGCAGGTCGCTTTCCATGACGGCAGTTTCGTTCTGGATGGCATCGATATACCTGGAAACGGGGACTTTCTCGATGAAGAGCGCGAGAAAGGCGATGACGCCGACGGCGGTCAACGCGGCGCAGGTGGCCCTGGGCTTCCTGAGTACGGTGCAGAGTTCGCCGAAGAAGTAGGAAAGTGCCGCGGTCATGAGGACGATGGGCAGCAGGACGCGCAGTAGGTAGCTCTTGATGAAAATGACGGTGAAGCCGTCAAGGGGAAGGTTGAGTGTGGTAATGACCGACTCCACGTCGTTTACCGGGAACGTGCGCAATGTCCAGATGGCCGAAACGCGGATGAACAGGATTGTAAATAGTGCAACCGGGAACGCGAACGACCACTTGCATGAGGGCTGCGCACCGGTTTTTTTGAAGGTGACGAACTTCCATGCGAATATGGCGCCCCAGAGGATTGCTGCGAACAGCACGTGCTTTGTCGAGGGGGGCGGGTTCCCGGTGAAGTACGACATTACCCAGGTAAGCGCAAGCATCTCGGCGCAAACGCGGATACTGTTGAATGCAGTCTGCCTGCGGGTTTCCAACCTGTAGAACAGCTTGCCGCGGAGCAGCACGAAAAAGAGCGAAACGCAGATATAGGCGGCAATCAGTTTCATCGCTAAAAACCAGAGTTTCTAGAAGTTGTCCGGGCGGTCGAACATGTGCGTGACGAACTCGGTCACGAGCGTCACGTAGGCATCGTCGCTGAAGATGGGCTTCTGCATCAGGTCGATTGCTTCCTGCGAGAGTTTGCCGGTAGTTGCAAGTTCTGCGCCGCCCTTGCGGTACTTTTCACGAAGCATGTTGAGGCGGCGCGGGCCACCGCGGTGGTCGAGTGCGCGCATCTGCGGGCAGGCGATGAGCGTGTATCCCTCGTGCCCGAGAATGATGTCGAACTGTTTGCGGATGGGCTCGTAAACCACGTCGATGTCCATCCAGGCGCAGCTCGAAAGCAGGATGATTTTCTGGCCTTCTTTCTGGAACTGGAGCCCATGCAGGTGCGAGTTGAGTGCGTTCGCGCCATCCTTGAGCTTCTGGCCCATGTAGGGGTGGACCATGCCCACGATGCGGTCCATCAGGACCTTCATCTGCCCGGGGATGCTGAACAGGAACAGCGGGAAACTCCAGATGACGATATCCGAGTTGATGAGCTTCTCGCGCACCATCGGGATGTCGTCGTCCTTGATGAAACAGCTTCCGTCGGGGCGGCCCCAGCAGCTGAGGCACCCGCGGCAGGGCTTGATGTTCAGGCGGTCGATGAAGAGGTACTCGGTTTCGTAGTCGCCGTTCTCTTCGAGCCCCTGCACGAACGCTTTCGTGGGGATAAGCGTCCCGCTGCGTTCGTTCTTCGGGCTTGCGACCATTACGAGTATCTTCTTCTTTTCTGCCATGCGCCCAAATTTAGAAAAAAACAGCAAGGAGAAGATTGTATGCTCAGGTTCCCGAGTGTTTTTTAGAGGTTTGAAAAAAAGCAAAAGTCATTTGACATTTTATGACATCCTGACGATACTATATTTGAAGTGATAAAGAACTCCGGCTCCGGGCCGGAAAGGAAGAACATGAAGTTCATACACACAGCCGACTGGCACCTGGGCAATTCGATGCACGACATCGACCGCCAAAAAGAAACCGAGCTGTTCCTCGCCTGGCTCAAGGAACGCGTCGTGGAACTCGGGGCGCAGTGCCTTGTGGTGGCGGGGGACATCTTCGATACCACCAACCCGCCCGTCGAGGCGCGCAGGCAGTATTTCCGGTTTCTCGCCTCCCTGCTCGAAACGGACTGCAAGAACATCGTCCTCATCGGCGGGAACCACGACTCGGGCGCACTGCTCGACGCCCCGCGCGACCTGCTCGACGCCCTCAATATCCAGATGGTAGGCTCCCTCGGGGAACGCCCCGTAGAGGAACTCGTGAAGGAACTTACGGATGCCAGCGGGAACGTCGTGGGCATCAGCGCCGCAGTCCCGTATGTACGCGAAACGGAACTGCGCCGTTTCAAGCCCGAAGACGCAGTGGATTTCGCCCAGAGTACATACAGCGGGCTCTACAGCGCCGTTTACGAGGCCGCCGAAAAGCTGCGCGCCGGCCGCGACATCCCCATCGTGGCAACGGGCCACCTGTACGCCTCCAGGCTGGAAGGCCGCCCCGAAAACGACGAGGGCAGGGACGCGAAGGAACACGGCATGCGCGACATCGTCGGGAACCTCGGGACAATCCCCGTCTCCGTTTTCCCGGAAGGCCTCGACTACGTGGCCCTCGGACATATCCACTACACCACCATGGTGGCGCGCAACCCGAAGGTGCGGTACTCGGGCTCGCCGTTCGTGCTCGGGTTTGACGAGGCAAGCATCCCGCACCATATCCTGGCAATCGACCTACAAAAGGGCGCAGAACCCGCCGTGCAGAAAATCGAGACCCCACAGTACTTCAAGTTCCTGCGCGTATCGGGCTCTGTCGCGGATATCGTCATGCAGCTGAACCAGCTGAAAAATGCGCCCGCAGAAAAGCCCCTGAAGGTCGAAGTCGTGTATGACTACGCTCCGGGCGTGAGCATCAACGAGGCGCTCGAATCCGTGCTGGAAGGCGCCCCGTTCGAGGTCGTGAGCAAGAAGGTGAAACGCGCCGACACCCTTGCGGCGGACGCCTTCTCGGACGATACGCTCGAATCGGTCGACGTCCTTACCGACGAGGAAGTGTTCAAGCGTCTCGTGATGAGCAGGATGGGTGCGCCCGAAATGGACGAAAGTATCCAGAAGGCCCTCGATGAAAACCTCCCACTCTTCAGGCAAGTGGTCGAAGAAGTCAACAACGAAACCGGCAGCGAGGAGGTCTAGTACATGAAGATTCTGAAAGTCGAATTCGAAAATATCAACAGTCTCGCCGGCAAGTGGTGCATCGACTTTACCGACCCCTCCTACAGCGAACTGGACCACAGCCTTTTCGTCATCAGCGGAAAGACGGGCATGGGCAAGACGAGCATTCTCGATGCCGTCACGATTGCCCTCTACGGCGCCACCCCGCGCCAGGGAACGATCTACAACGGCAATGACGGTAATGCCGTCATGACATCGGACAAGGGCACCTGTTTCGCCCGCGTCACGTACCGCTGCCGCAAGGGCACCTACGTGTCGGAATGGAACCAGCGCCGCGCCCGCGACAAGGCTGATGGCAACCTGCAGCCCGCCCATGGAAAAGTCTGGTCTATCGACAGTCCGGAAAACCCGGTTTTTGACGGCAATACCGGCAAGAACGGCGAACTGGGCAAGGCGAATGCCGAAGTCATCCAGCTGGACTACTCGCAGTTCTGCCGTTCCATCATGCTCGCGCAGGGCGAATTCAGCAAGTTCCTCACCAGCGACGAAAGAGAACGCGCCGACATCCTCGAAAAACTGAACGGCACCGAAAAGTATCGCCGCATCGGAAAGAAGGTGGGTGACCACAGGCGCGAGGCGAAAGCGGCAAAGGACACTTCGCAGGCGGCATTCGATGCGTTGAACAACACCATGCCCAAGGCCGAGGACATCGAGAAGGACAAAGCCCTGCTTGCAGAAGTCGCGGACAAGGAAAAGGCCCTCACGGACAAGAAGAAGGATCTCGAAGCCCGTATCGCCTGGCGCAACTCGATGAACGAAAGCGCCCGCAGCCTGGAAAGCGCAGAAATCGAACTTGCAAAAGCGAACAAGGACAAGAGCGAATTCGCCGGCAACGAGAAGCGGCTTGCAGATGCCGAGAAGGCCCGCGAATGCGCGACGCTCCATACGGAACTGCAGGGATTCCGCAAGCACGAGGCAGACGAAAAGGCGAAACTCGAAAATTTCCAGAAGCAGCTCCCGCAGGTGGCAAGCGACCTGAAAACCGCAGGCGATAACAAGGCCATCGCCGAAAAGGAGAAGACGGCCGCCGAGCAGTTTATCGCCGAAAACGAAGCGCTCTGGAACGAAATCCGCAAGCTCGACCAGGACGTGAAAAATGCGACAAGCGTGAAGGCCAATGCCGAAAGCCGCAAGAAGACCGCCGCACAGTCTCTCTCCGAAGCAGAAGCGGAACTGAAAAAGGCGCAGGATGCCATCAAGTCGCTCGAACCGCAGGTCGAATCCCTCGCACAGACCCAGGAAGCGAACGCGAAGGACGCGGAACTCGCAGGAATTATCCCGCAGAGCGAAACGCTTGTCGCAAGCATCCGCGGGTTCGACAAGAAAATCGCCGACGAGGAGAAGGCGAAAAAGGTCGCCGCAGAAGACTTGAAAAAGGCAGAAGAAGGTCTCAATGACGCAAACGCGCTCAAGCAGGAACTTCTCGAACAGCAGAACGAACTGTTCCGGAACGATATCCTCGCGCTCGCCAACGTCATCCAGAACCACCTGGAAGAGGGCAAGGCATGCCCGGTATGCGGTTCTACGGAACATCCCGCCTGCGGACACTCGGAGGAAACGGAAGCCGACAAATCCCGCGTGCGCAACACCGCCGAAAAGATTCGCGAACTGAACACGAAGTTACAGGACGCAGATGCGAAACTCGGGCAGTACGAAAATGCCAAGAGCCGCGCGTTGACCGCCGGGAATGCGGCAAGCGAAAACATCGAATCGCTGAACAGCCAGAAAAACGAGGCGAGCGAAAAGGTGGCGGAACTCTGGAAGCCCTGGGCTGAATTTGACCTTACAAACGCGGACAGCACCCTTGCCGACCTGAAATTGCACCTGCAGCAGTTCACCGCAAACAAGACCAAGTTTGATAAACTTTCGAATGATCTTGCCATCGCCCGCAACAACGTGGAACTGTACGGCAAGAAGGTCCAGCACGAAAAGGACAATCTCGAAAAGGAAACCGCAAACCTCGATGATGTCTCCCGCAAGCTGGATGAACTCCGCAGTTCCCGCAGCGAGAAGTTCGGCGACAAGGACGTGGAAGCTGTCGCGAAGGAAGCGACTGCCAGCAAGACCGCAGCCGCCAACAAGTACGACGCTACCGACAAGGCGTTCCGCAATATCGAAAACAGGCACAATGAACTCAATACGCAGATTTTGGCGCTCAAGGGTTCCCTTGAAAAGACCGCGGGCGACATCAAGACCGCAACCGAAAAGTTCGAAAATGCAATAGCAGCGAAGGGTTTCGCCGACGAAGCTGCCTTCCAGGCCGCATTGCTGCAGGAAGCCGAATTCACGAAGTTGCAGAACGAAAAGAAGCGCATCGACGCTGCCATCGCTACCGCAACCGGCAAGAAGCAGGCGGCAACCGGGACCCTCGAAAAACTGAAGGCGGAACGCTCCGACGAGACGCCCCTGCAGGCCCTTACCGAGGGGAAAGTTGCCGTCGAAAAGGAACTCGGCGAACTGCAAGGCTCATCGGGTGCCGCACGCGCCCGCGTGAAAGCCTATACAGAAAACGTCGCCCAGTTGCAGATTCTGCAGAAGGATCTCGACGCAAAGAAGGCGGAACTTTCCCGCTGGGACGCGATGGGTGAATGGTTCGGCGTAATGGACGGCAGCGACTTCGCCACTTTCGTGCAGGGGCTAACCTTCAAGTCGCTCCTGAAGCTCGCCAACAAGCACCTGGCGATTGTCAAGGACCGCTTCAGGCTTGTCGCCGAAGGGAACCTCGGCTTCAAGGTGGTCGATTCGGAATTCGACAGTGCCCGCCGTATCTCGAACCTCTCCGGTGGCGAAAAGTTCCTGGTGAGTCTCTCGCTTGCCCTCGGGATTGCCGACTTCGCGAGCCGCAACGTGCGCGTGGAATCGCTCTTCATGGACGAAGGCTTCGGCACGCTGGACGACGTCACCCTGGAAGACGTGATGAGCTGCCTCCGCTGCCAGCAACGCGAAGGAAAGATGCTCGGAATCATCACCCACGTGGAATCGGTGGTGAACAGCATCAACCAGAAAATCATGCTGGAACGCAGTACCAGCCAGAAGGGCCACAGCACGATAACCGGCCCCGGCGTCACGCGGGTGGCGTAACGGAGCCTGCGCTGGCGCCTATATCCTGTGCCTTTGCCGGAACACGACCAGGTGCTCCTTGGCCCTTGTCGCTCCGACCAGGATCAGGTGTGCGTTGCTGTGGGGGTATCCCGGGCCGTTCTTGGAGGGTTTCAGGTCCGTCAGGATAACCACGCGCTTGTCGAGTCCCTTGTAGCGGTAGGCCGATACGATGTTGATGACGGCCCCGTTCAGGGAATCGCTGATGTCGCTCCATCGGAAAGTGTCGTTGTTCAGGGAGGCAAGTCCTGAATTCCTGCGGCTGCGTAGCGAGACGACGAGGATGTCCTCGAAGGTTACTCCCTTCTTGTGGAGCCGCTCGATTTCCTTGAGCAGCAGTTCCTCTTGTTCCTTGGGCTCGGTGTATGTCCGCACATCCACGGGCCGCCCTTCCGGGGTGTTCTCGTAGCACGGGATCCTGATGTCGGTTGTGTCGTGGACCCATTCCAGGATTCGCTTGGTGCAGCGGAAACCGCGCTTGAGTACCATCACGGGCATTGCGCCGATGGTCCTGTTTCCCAGCACGTCCCGGTCCTTGTAGATGGTCTGGTTCGGGTCGTAGAAAAAGCGGACGGTTCCCTTTTGCGGGTCCTTCAGGAGTTGCAGGACCGAATCGAGCCACCTGTTCTCGAAATCCTGCCCCTCGTCGATGACGAGCGCGTCAAAGAACAGGTTCTTCTTTTTGTCCCGGAGAGTCTTTAGCGCACCGGGCAGGCTTGCGACGACGGCGTCGTAATATTCCGATTTGGCGGCATCGTCTTCCGGTTCGCGGCGGGGGACTCCCGCTACCTTTGCGATGCGTGCGTACTTGGCGGCCAGCTTGTGGAAACTTGTCGCCACGGCCTGGCTCTCGTCGAGTCCCAGGTTCTTGAAGTTCTGCCGCATCTGTTCTGCCAGCAGGTCGTTGTAGCAGAGCACGGCGACGCGCTTTCCTTCGCGTGCGAGGCGGCGGGTTTCCCATTGCACCAGCAGGGACTTGCCCGATCCGGCGACCCCTTCGATCTGCATGCGCGGATTGCGGGTGATGGATTCCATCAGCATTTCCTGGAAGGCGGTGGGTGCCACGCGGGCCCTGGATTCCATTTCCCAGAGTTCGGGCCAGCTGGGTTCGTCGAAGCAGCCCAAAAAACTGATAAGCCTGTCATAGTCTTCGTCGCTCAGCTCGTCGTTCGGGAAGGGCTTTCCGCCATATGACAGTTCCCCTGTCTCGAGAATCTTCCTAATCTTGCGTTCGAGGGTGTTGTAGCTCTTGATGTCGGACTTTAAAATGGCGTGCCGGGGCTGCAGCGCGTTGTTGCCGATCCTTCCCGTGCTGTCCATGTCGGGGAAGCATACCGCCCACTGCACGCGGATCCTGTTGTACTGGTGGCCGGCCTTGGGGAACATCTCGCTGAAGTAGTCGTGGAGCGGATGGGTGCTTGCCTTGATTTGTTCGATGGGGGAGCGCTCCATGATGCGGTTCCCCTGTTTCCAGATGACCCCCTTTTCGGTGCCTTGGGCTTCCTCCGTGGATATGTGCCCGTCCTTGCATTCGATCAGGAGCATCCCGTATTTCCGGTGGTACAGGATGCAGTCCACCTCGTGGTCTATGCTCGTGCCGCTCTTCTTGACGGCGAAGTTCAGTTGGACGTTCATCCAGACATCCCAGGCGTCATTCAGGCAGATGGCGGTGTCGAAGAGGGTTTGCTCCGAACGGGACGTGGAATTCGAGGAAATTCTTTTGCGGATAGTGGACATTTTGGGGGCCTTTTTACGGCTTTTTCGTTCAAATATACATTAGACACCACTCCTTCGATTTTCTATATTTGACCCCGCTCGGGCAATTTCGCCCGGGTAAAACCAATCACCGGTTTGCGAGAGTCGCTTCGGTGGCGCGGTCCTGGGCCTGAGGTTCACCCCAAGTCAGGGCAACGCTTCGCGGCTTATTTGCATGCCGGGTAGTAACAACCGAAAAGGAATACATTATGGCAAATCTGCCTTCCGTTGAAGATCTGCTTGCAGCAGGCTCCCACTTTGGTCACCAGACTCAGCGCTGGAACCCGAAAATGAAACCCTACATCTTGGCCGAGAAGAACGGTATCTACGTTCTCAACCTCTCCAAGACTCGCGACCTCCTCGAAGAAGCCGCCAAGGCCGCCGCCAAGATTTCTGAATCTGGCAAGACCGTGCTCTTCGTTGGCACCAAGCCGACTGCCCGTCAGTGCGTGCTCGACGCCGCTGCCGCTTGCAACCAGTTCTCCGTTACCAACCGCTGGCTCGGCGGTATGCTCACCAACTTCCAGACGGTCCGCAAGTCCATCAAGAAGATCGACAAGATCGACGCCATGGAACAGGATGGTACGTTCCAGGCCCTCTCCAAGAAGGAAGTGCTCGACAAGAACCGCGAACGCGAAAAGCTCCTTTCCGTGTTCGGTGGCATCCGTGAAATGGTGAACCTCCCGGGTCTCCTGGTCGTGACAGACCTCGCCCACGAAAAGATTGCCGTGGCCGAAGCCCGTCGCCTCCACATTCCTATCATCGGCATCTGCGACACGAACGTCGATCCGACCCTCGTGGATTACCCCGTGCCGGCTAACGACGACGCCGTGAAGTCCATCAAGCTCATTGTGGACTACATCGCCGCCAACGTCAAGGCCCGCGTCGCCAACGACAAGAAGGCCGACAAGGAAGAACCCAAGAAGTTCGACAACGGCGAGGACAAGTAATATGCAGATTACCGCTTCCCTCGTTAACGAACTCCGCCAGAAGACTGGCGTGGGCATGATGCAGTGCAAGAAGGCCCTCACCGAGACTGACGGTGACATGGACAAGGCCGTCGAGCTCCTCCGCAAGCAGGGTGCCGCCGTCGCTGCAAAGCGCGCCGACAAGGCTGCCAAGGAAGGCCGCATCTACCTCGTGGAAACTGCCGACAAGGCTGCTGCGTTCGAACTCTCTTGCGAAACCGAACCGGTTTCCAACAACGATGACTTCGTCGCTCTCGCAAACCTCGCCGTCAAGGCCGTAGAAACGCAGGCTATCTCCTCCGTCGAAGACCTCAAGAACGCTGTCGTCGACGGCGTGAAGATTGCCGACCGCCTCGCCGACGTTCTCGTGAAGATCCAGGAAAACATCGACTTCCGCAAGTTCGGCGAACTCAAGAAGGTCCCGAATTCCGTGTTCGGTGTCTACAGCCACATGAAGGGCAAGATCGGTGTCATCACCGAACTCGCTTTCGAAGGCTCTGCCGACGAAGCCGCCCTCAAGGCTGCCGCCAAGGACATCGCTATGCAGGCTGCCGCATTTGCTCCGGTTGCCCTGAACGATGCTTCCGTTCCGGCCGAAACGATCGAGAAGGAAAAGGAAATTGCCAAGGCCCAGATCGAAGCCTCCGGCAAGCAGACCAAGCCTGAGTTCATGCAGCGCCAGATCGATGGCCGCGTGGCTAAGGTCCTCAAGGAAATCGTTCTCGAAGATCAGGAATTCTTCATGTCCGAAAAGAACCCGAAGAAGCTCAGCGTCAAGGACTACCTCCAGGAAGTCGTTGCCAAGCAGCTCGGTCTTGTGAGCCTGAAGGTCGTGAACTTCATCCGCTTCGAACGCGGTAACTAGTTTGGACATCGTCCTCGCGTAGAGGGCGTCATCCTCGCACAAAGGATGTCATCCTCGCTATACGATACTTGGCAACTTGTTGCCATAGTAGAGTTATCCTCTTTGGGGAGTAGGCGAGGATCTTCAAACATTAAATGGGCCGTCCCTTCCCGGGACGGTCCTTTTTTTTTATGAAAAAACGCAAATCCAGGGGTTTTTGTGACAAAAATGTAAGAAAGTGTTTGCATTATCGAAAATAAAAGATTAGTTTAATGGTAAAGAAGATGAAGTTTTATCAGGTGGCTTGGTTATGGCGGTGCAAGAGATTGGTTGTTTTCCGGAGATATTGCGTCGGGAACTGGAGAATTCCGAAATTCCGCTAGCCGTCTACCAGTTTACCGGCGGCTGCGTCCGGACAGTCCTCGTTTCGGACGGGCTTGTGCGCCTGCATGTTCCCGGTTCCTCGCGAGAAGACGTCATCCGCCTTCTCGACACGGACATGTACAGGGGCGTTCACCCTGAAGATACCGTCTACGTCGCGACCAGGGCTGCCGAATTCGCGAAACTCGAAGGTGGCCGCTACGAGGTCGTCTACCGCCAGAAGCTGCGCGGCGAGGATGCATACCGTACCATCCATGCGGTGGGCTACCATCGCCATCTCGAGGACGGCTCGAAGTGCGCCGTGGTCGTCTACGACGATGTTACCGACGCGCTCGATGCGAACGGGAAATCCCTCCAGAATTTCGAAGGCAGCGTCGTGGAGTTCCTGAGTACGGACAAGGTGGACCCGTTTGTCATCTTCGATGCGAAAACGTATGAGATCTATATGGTCAGCGCGTCGATTGAACGCGTCTGGAAACCCGTGAAGGCCTTTGATTCGGGAATCAAGCTGGCGGATTACTTCTTCAACGAAGACGAACTGACCCTGCTGCCGTCTATCAACGGCATCCTAGAAAGGGGCGAGGCGATTATCCGGAGCCCGCGTTCCGGGAAATACCTGATACTGAACGTATCCCAGATTTCGTGGAAGGGGAAGAGCTCCATATTCCTGACCGTGAGCGAACATGCCGACCGCTATTTCGACCCCCTGACGGGACTTGCGAATCTGAAATATGCCCGCCTGTGCGGCGAGAACTATATCGATGAAATCAGGGAGTCGGGAGGCGCCCCGGTCCTTGCGTTTATCGATATCGTGGGGATGAAGCTCTACAATAGCGCGAACGGGTTCCGCAGGGGCGACGAACTCCTGGTGAACCTTGCGGATTGCCTCAGGGAACAGTTCGGGAATAACCTGATCTGCCGACTCGCGAACGACCACTTCGCGGTAATCGCGGACATCGACGGCATCGAGGAAAAGCTGGCCGAAATCCGCAAGTGCGTCAAGGGGGTTGTGTCGAAGATATCGATGGACCTCTATGTCGGAATCTGCAGGATAGAGGAACTCGATGAATTCCTGGAAGCGATCGAAAAGGCGAAACTCGCCTGCAGCCTCCAGAAGAAGCAGGGCGACAAGTTTATCCGCTATTACGACGATGGCCTGCACAAGGATCTCCTGCTGCAGAACTACGTGGTGAGCCATATCGACGAGGCGATCGCGAAAGGCTATATCAAGATTTACTACCAGCCGGTCGTCCGCACGATTACAGAAACGTTCTGCGGCATGGAGGCGCTTGCCCGCTGGATAGACCCGCAGTACGGATTCCTGAATCCGGGAGTGTTCATCGGCGCGCTCGAGGATTCCCGCCAGATTCACAAGCTCGACAGCCACGTCATAGAGCTTGTCTGCAGGGAACTGCGCGACGAACTGGAACACGGCCGCCCGGTGGTCCCCGTGTCGTTCAACCTTTCGCGTCTGGATTTTACTGGCTGCGACATCTTCGAGGTGGTCGAAGGAACGCTCAGGAGGTTCGGGATAGGCCACGAACTCATCCGTGTCGAAATCACCGAGAGCATCATGGCGTCGGACCCTTACGTGCAGCGCGAAATCGAGCGCTTCCGCCTGGCGGGTTTCGAGGTCTGGATGGACGATTTCGGGAGCGGGTATTCCTCGCTCAACACGCTCAAGGATTACAAGTTCGACGAACTCAAGATCGATATGGCGTTCCTCTCGAACCTGAACGATGTTTCGCGCATCATCATCAGTTCGATGGTCCGCATGGCGAAACGCCTTGGCCTGAAGACGCTTGCCGAGGGAGTCGAGACGCAGGAGCAGATGGATTTCCTGAAAGGCATCGGGTGCGAGAAGGCGCAGGGCTACTATTACGGCAAGCCGCAGCCCCTGGCCGATACCATGAAGCACATGGAAACCAGGGGTATCGTCGTCGAGGACGCCAACATGAGGGCGGTCTATTCGAAACTGGGAAGCCTCGACTACCTGGTGGAAACGCCCATGTCGATAATGACCTACGAAAACGGGGTGTTCAAGTTCCTGTTTGCGAACAGGCAGTACGAGGAACAGCTCCGGAGCCTCGGGTTTATGAGCAGGAAGGACGTGGAAGATGCTTCCAACAATCCCCAGAACCCGGTGTACTACACGCTGCGCGAAGGGGAGAGGATGGCCTACATGTCGCCATGCGAAATGACGTATGCGACTCACGGGGTTTATGTATTCGTGAGGGGGAGCCTGGTTGCCGATATCAACGGCTGCCACATATACAACCTGATGCTGCGCAATACGCACGTGAGCGCGTTTGACGGATTGCCCAACAACGAGAGCGTGACTGCTCCCGTGCGGACGAAGACGGTACTGCTCGCCGACAGCAACCCGCAGAACAGGGCGTTCCTTGAAAGTGTCTTGCGGGCGGATTACAACATGCTGATCGCAAGCGACGGTGCGCAGGCGCATGAACTCCTGCTGGAACACCGCAGGAACATTTCTCTCGTGCTGCTCGATGCGGGCCTCCCGAAAATGGACGGGTTTAGGCTCATCCAGGAATTCCAGGGAAGCAGGCGCGATCTCCAGATTCCGTTCGTCATGATGACGGACAACCTGGAACTTGCGAAGGAGAGCATCCGCCTGGGCGCCTACCAGTTTATCCTCAAGCCCATCACGGACAAGGGAATGATCAAGGCGAAGGTGGCGGGCGCAATCCGGCATGCGGAACTGCAGCACCAGATGGCGCTCAACTATATGGAGTATGTTCCCGGCGGCGTGGTCCTCATCAACGTCATGACGGGGAAAATCCTCTACGTGAATGCCCGTGCGCTCGATATCTTCGAATGCGGGAGCCCTGAGGAGTTCCGCGACTTCGTCGGCGCGAATTTCAGGAACGCTATCCTTCCGGAAGACTACGAGAAGATTGGCAACGAACTCAAGGAACAGTTCGAGGCCGATGACGGCTCGACGAAGCAGATTTCCTACCGCACCAGGACGGGCAAGGGCAATGTCAAGCGCATCTACCATGTGGGCCGCGTCTACAAGGATACGCCCTACGGTCATGTATTCTCGGCGTTCATTTCCGAGGACGACGTGGCGATGAAGAATTTCTTTACCCGCAAGGATGCGTTCGCCAAGTTCATGGAGTCGGGCGAGGCGACGCATACGAAATCTTACGACATGGGCTACAAGGGGTTCCTGTTCTGGAACCTGACGAAGAATTCCCCGGTGCTCAGGATGGACGGCATATCGTATATCCCCAAGGAGCTCCTCGCGGAATACACCTACGACCTCCATTACAGCTACCTGAGCTCCCTGATGCTCAAGAGCGAGGAAAACATCCTGAAATCGATGGACTACACCCGCGAGCGTCTGATTCTCGATTACCTGAACAAGTGCATCGTGCCGCCGCTCGATATCAGCTACGACATCGACGGCTACTGCTTTACCATGCGTTCGACCTTCGACATGATGATGGACCCGGATTCGGGCGACATTGTCCTGAAGCTCGTGAACGAGTGCATCAAGACGACCAAGGAATAAGACATTTTAATAAACATCAACAAAGGAACATCTAATGAAAAAAGCAATCCTTCTGACAATGATCATTGGTATACTTGCCCTGGCTGGGTGCAAGAAGAGCACGGCATGCTGGTATCCTATTGAAGGCGGCCATATCAATCTCGACAATGTGACACGCATATCGTCGGAAGCACAGCTGCTGCTCTGGGCCGATGAAGATATTGTGAAAAACGAATGGGGCCTGAAGGAGATAAACAAGGATACCCTGATCGATGGAGTCATTACCGAGAGCAATATCGAGAAGGCTATCGCCAGATTGAAGTCGACGACGAAAAATTATTCGCATGCGAATGCCAATGCGGCCATTATATTTGATAATTTTACGGTCAAACTGCAGGATACGGACGACATTCCGGGCGGCTGGTCCGACAACAAGGGACTTGTCAAGTTGCTGCAAATGTGGCTTGATGCAAAGAAAGATGTGGACTCGATGCTGTAAGGCTGGGCCCCGTCGTGTAACCTATGAAAAAATCCCGCGATTTCTCGCGGGATTTTTTGAGGGTGGGTGACCGGACTCGAACCGACAACATCCAGAATCACAATCTGGGACTCTAACCAATTGAGCTACACCCACCATGAGTGTGAGCCCAAATATAAAAAAGCCACCCCAAATTTCAAGGGATGGCAATAAAAAAGTCGCAAAAAAGGCCGGGTCGGGCGCCTAGCCGTTCTTTTTCTGCATGATGCGGATGAAATTCTCGCGCTTGAAGTCGTTCCTGTGTTCCAGGCAGAAGCGGGGATACACGGTCTGCTTGGGGAAGACCTTGATGGTAAACGTCCCGTCGCAGCCTTCGAGGCAGCACTTGAAGGTGAGGTCCATGGACTCCGTGTAGTTGTGGCGGAAGATGATGTTCTTGGACTCGATGCTTTCCACGTTCTTCTTCTGCTTCTGGCGCAACTTGATGTCGCGGTGCAGTTCGCAGTACTTGGCGATCGGGTGGCCCCAGAATTCGCGGCCGCAGCCGGGCTCCTGGCAGATTTTGAGCTTGATACGCTTCTTTTTCTTGTATTTGGGTAACTGCATACTGCAAATTTAATAAAAAAAACGACTGATTTGGCACATTTTCGCCGCGAAATCGTTTTTATAGGTATGAGATACTTTCTTTTCCTGAAATTCCGGTTTTTCCTGCCGTTCCTGCCCAGAACGTTCTTTGGACCTATGGGCATTTTGCTTTTCACTTTCGTGGCGGGATGCTCGCCCGAAATTATCCGCGAGGGGGAGGCGCCTCCTTCGCCTCTTGTCGTGACGGTCCTGGACGTGGGGCAGGGCCTCGCGGTGCTGCTGGAGTGCGGGGGGCGCTATGCTCTCTACGACTCGGGGCCCGATTCCGCGGGAGTCGCCGACACGCTGCGTGCGCGCGGCATAGATTCGCTCGAATGGGTGCTCGTGAGCCATTACCACCGCGACCACGGCGGAGGGTTCTTCGAGTTCGGATCGAAAGTCCATGTCCGGAACCTCTTCGTGGGGCCGGATACGTCGGGCGGGTTCGTACGCGACAGCGTGCTAGCGATAGCGCGTCGCGCCACTATCCCCGTCGATACGCTGATGCGCGGGGTGTCCTTCGCCCTGTGCGGCGACATGCCGGAATCGGCACCTGCTCCCCGATTCGACGTGCTCTGGCCACCCGCCTACGTGCGCGAGGGCGGGAATCCGGCAAGCGTGGTCGTGCGCGTGGAGTATGGCGCAGGAACGGTCCTCTTGACGGGAGACCTGGATTCCGCGGGGGAGCGCCGCCTGCTGGAACTGTTCCCGACGCTCTCGGCCGACCTGCTGCAGGTGGCGCACCATGGTTCTGCGGGGAGCAGCTCGCTTCCCTTCCTTGCTCGGGTGTCTCCGCAATATGCGGTAGCGAGCGTTGGCGAAAAAAACCGCTACGGCCATCCTTCCGCTTTGGTTGTCCGTAAGTTCGAATATGTCCTCGGGGACTCGGCGCGTTTTTTCCGTACGGACAGGGACGGAAGCGTGCGGTTTGAACTGTGGCCCGGTCTTGGGGTTGTCGCCGGTGGCGACTAGTCCTGGAATCCGATGCGAGCCTGGAAGTGGCACTGTGTCATGTCGCCCGCGTTCATGCCGAAGATATAGGCGTGGTGGTTTGTGTTCTTGAACCGGACGATATTTACTTCGCCTCCGAGCGGCACCTGCGTGACATAATTCATTTGTATGGAACGGATGCGGCGGCTCCTGATTTCTTCCTTGTCAAGGGAATCCATGACCCAGTCGACATAGCGGCAGTGGTTCACGTGCTTGTTCATGTCGAGGTCGCTGTATTTTGCGATTTCGGTGCGGATGACCTTGGGCTCGATTTCGGGATCCAGGATTTCCATCATTTCGGGAAGCGCATCCTTGCCGCGAAAAAGCGGGATGGGGAAGGGGCTGTTTGCCGGGTTCTCGGATTTGCCCGTCTTGAGGTTCACCAGAAGCCAGCTCGACGTGGCCTGAGCGATGGAGTGCCCCTGTGAATCGAGTATGGAATAGTCCTTGAGGCAGACCTTGTCCTTGTAGAAATCCTTCGCCCATGTCGATACGGAAATCTTCTCGCCCCAGACGGGCGTGTGCAGGATGCGGATTTTCATGCGCGTGATGACGGTGGTGTAGCCCGCCTGCATCATTTTCCAGAGTCCGAATCCGTTCCTTTCGGCGTCGGCGATGGCGGTCTCTTCCATGAACAGGAAAAGGTTCGACAGTTTGAGGCGGCTGTGGTGGTCGCAGTCCGAAAAGCGAACTTCGAAGTCCTTGGTCGTGATTTCCTGTTCCATGGGGCACCTTCCTTTCTTGTTCCTTTCAATAATTTATAATTTTGAAGCATGGAAGATTTTCAGTTCCGTCCCTCTTACAAGCTGTTGCCGCCTTCTAAGTCTTTTAGCGGCGTCGTCCGCGTCCCCGGTTCCAAGAGCATCACGAATCGCGCCTTCTTGATTGCGGCGCTGGCCTGCGGAACGACTAGGTTGCACAACCTGCTCAGGAGCGATGACACGCGCTACATGGGCGAAGCGCTCCAGAAGCTGGGCGTGAAAATCGAATTTTCGGAAGATTTTTCGGAAGCGACCGTCTACGGCAACGGCGGCCCGATCGATGCCCCCGCGGATGCATCGGGCGAGAAGAAGGCCGAACTTTACCTGGGAAATGCCGGGACGGCGATGCGTTCGCTCTGCGCGGCACTGACTCTTGGCAGTGGCACTTTCTGCCTCTCCGGCGAGGAACGCATGAGCGAGCGTCCCATCCGCGACCTGGTCGATGCCCTGCAGAAGCTCGGTGCCGAAATCAAGTATGAGGAAACGGAAGGGTACCCTCCGGTGACCATCAGTGCGCACGGCCTTGAAGGCGGGGAGGTCTCCGTCCGCGGCAACATCTCGAGCCAGTACCTGACGGCGCTCCTGATCTGCGCGCCCTACTGCAAGTCGCATCTGAAAATCCGCGTCGAGGGCGAACTGATTTCGGAACCCTATGTCGCGATGACACTTTCCGTGATGAGGCGTTTCGGGCTGAATGTAGAATGGCCTGCCGGATACCCCTACGAATTTGACGTGCCCCACGGAGTCTTCAGTAGCCCCGGCGATTTCTTTGTCGAAGGCGATGCGAGTTCTGCCTCCTATCCGCTTGCGGCCGCCGCTATTTCGGGTGGCCACGTGAAGGTGCTCGGCGTGGGCAGGAACAGTATCCAGGGCGATGTCGCATTCGCCGAGGTCCTGCGGGATATGGGGGCCGATATCCGCTATGGCTCCGAGAACGGAGAAGACTTTATCGAGTGTGTCGGTCCGAAGGGCAAGCTCAAGAGCCTGGGCGATTACAGCGCCATCGAGATTCCCGATGCCGCCATGACGCTTGCTGTCCTTGCGCTGTTTGCCGATGCGCCTACGACAATCCGCGGAATCGCGAGCTGGCGCGTGAAGGAGACCGACCGCATTGCCGCAATGGCGGCGGAACTCCGCAAGGTGGGGGCCGAGGTCCGCGAATCGAACGATTCCATAACGATTACGCCGCCCGAAACATTGCAGCCGGTGACCATCGAGACCTACAACGACCACCGCATGGCCATGTGCTTCAGCCTCGTCTCGCTTGGAGGAGTCCCCGTCAAGATCATGGACCCCGCCTGCGTGAACAAGACCTACCCCCAGTATTTCGAGGACTTTGAGAAATTTGCCAAATGAGTAAACTGCTGAAGGATCTTCTTGCTTTTGTTTTTCTCACGACGTCGCTTTGCGTCACGGTGCATGCCGAATCTGTAATCGGCAGGCCGGTTGGGGCCGATACGCTTGAATTCTGGGTGATGGACAACGGGCTCGGCTCGCAGAAGTCCATCCACAAGATAGTGAAGAAGTTCCAGCGCGAAACGGGAACTCCCGTGAAGGTTCGCGTGCTCAACTGGGGCGAGGCCTTTGTCGAAATTTCCCGCGCGCTTTCGGATACGTCGGGTTCCGCTCCAGACCTGTTGCAGCTTGGTTCTACATGGGTCCCGCATTTCGCGGCGACGGGCAAGATTCGCGTCCTCGATTCCATGCTTGCGCAGATGGATTCGTCAAGGTTCTACCCCCAGACCTACGTCGCAGGCCATATTGCGGACAGGCCCGGGATATACGCCTTCCCGTGGTTCCTCGATGTGCGCGCGCTTTTCGTGAATGAGTGGCTGTGGCACAGCCTCGGCATCCTGGAATCCGATATCGAGGATTTCCCGAAGTTCATGGGTGCGCTCCGCGAAATCAACAGGGGCGGGCTCAAGAATACGGAGATGAAACCGGTGGCCGCGTTCTCGCTTCCCGGAAAGGACGACTGGACCGGGCCCCAGATGATGGCTCCGTTTGTCTGGAACCAGGGCGGGGATTTCATCGTCAAGAATGGCCAGCGCTACAGGAGCGGCTTGCTCGATACGGCCACCTTGAAGGGCGTGGCGACCTATGCGAAAATTCTGGGTGATACGGAACTTGCTCCGTTCGCTCTGCAGGACAATTCCGAACGCAGTGCTGCGCGCTTCGTCCATTCGGAACAGCTGCTCCACTACAGCACCTCGGAACTGATCCGCCAGCTGGAGTATCCGGCTTCTGCGGGCGGGCTTCGTTCCACCGCTATTGCCGATGACGGAATCATGATTGTGCCTTTCCCTGCCGGCCCGCAGGGCCGCTCCACGTTCGTGGGCGGTAGCCACCTCACGCTCCCCTCGAATGCGGATTCCCTGAAATTTGAGAAGGCGGAATCCCTGCTTGCCTACCTGTTGCGGGTCGACAACCTGGATGCGTTCTGCCGTTCCGTCGGATTCCCTCCTTCGGACCGCGGCCTCATGCGTATCTGGATGCAGGACCGCCGGTATTCGCAGCTAATCAACGATCTTGAACATGGCCGTAGTTTCCCGAATATTCCGGAGTGGGGCGCCATTGAAAACCTGCTCATCGGCCTTTCCAACAACATGGGCAATATGTTCTCCGGGGAAGCGGATCCCGTTGCTCGCGCCCGAGAAATGGCCGGGCTCCTTCTCGAAACCGACCGCCAAATCGACAGTGTCCTCGGGAACGCGCCGCGAGTCGATGCTGGAGCGCTCCGTCCTTGGATCGAGGGCGTCCTTTCAGGAAAAATCGAGGAAGTGACGCCCGAGAATCTCAGCTTTGAACCGCAGGAACCTCCGTTCCCCGTGTGGCGTGTGGTGCTTGTCGTCGGTTGTATCCTCGTGGTCGCAATCTTTGCGCTGCTTCTGTGGCTGCTAGTAAAGTTTATCCGCAATCGCCGGTCGGGCGGGAGATCCGTCAGGTGAGATTCGCTCGATACATTGCATTTTTGATAACGTTGTCTGTGTCTTCGCTCTTTGCAGACATCCCGTTGGATTCTTTTCAGGTCTATGTCGATTCGTTGCTTCCGGGGTCCAAGCTGGGACTTTCCGTGCGCTCCGTGAGTACGGGCAAGGAACTGCTGAATATCCAGGCAGACGAGTATTTTACTCCGGCAAGCACCATGAAGACGCTCTCGACGGCGACGGCGCTCCACTGGCTTCCGCTCGACTACGCTCCCGAAACGAAGGTGACGCTCAACGGGAACATGCAGGGGGGCACATTCCGGGGCGTGCTGAACGTACGCGGCGAAGGCGACCCGAACCTCTCTGCGCGCTACTACAAGGATCCGCTTTACTGGTTCTATGCAGTAGCCGATTCCATCAGGGCTCTCGGAATCGACTTCATCCAGGGACGCATCGACCTGGATTCCTCCTACTATAGCGGCCCGTGGAAGCCGGAACACTGGCGCAAGGATTTTTACGATTTCTGGTACGGGGCCGAGGTCACGCCGCTGCAGTTCAACGACAACTGCGCACTGATACGCATCAAGCCTGGTGCGAAGGAAGGCGACCTGGTCCAGGTGAGCGTGCATCCGGACGTGGGCTACGTGCGGATCGAAAACAAGCTCGTCACGAAAGTGGCTCCCCGGAACAAGCGCAAACGCAAGCAGAAGCTCAAGTGGACACGCGAGATGGATCCCGATAAACCTGTCGTCAAGCTCGAAGGGGAATTCGACATCGAGTCGGATTCGACGCAGATTACCGTGCCCGTGCGTGGCGCCATCGGATATTTCAAGGCGGCGCTCCTGACCGCTTTTGAAAAGCGCGGCATCCGCTATGCCGAAGCTCCCGACGCCCCCATGGGCGCCAAGCTCCAGCAGTTCAGTTTTTCCGCGGCGCCGTTGCTGAGCGTCATGGATGAAATCAACCAGAAAAGCCAGAACCTGCATGCCGAATCCCTGTTCCGCAACATGGCCGCCTTCATGACGGGCGAAGGAAATGTCGAAAAGGCGAAGGCCATGGAGGCCAAGTTCTTGAACGAGATTGGCGTCGACACCAGCGGTTTTGTCGTGTTCGACGGCTGCGGACTATCGAGCAAGAACAAGATCAAGCCGTCGTCGGAAACGCAGATGCTTGCCGCCATGGCGCGCCACCCCAAGGGAGACTTCTATATCAACAGTTTCGCGCGCCCGGGCATCGGTTCGGGCAGCAAGCGCATGATGGACCTGCAGGAAACATGGCTTACCAAGTTCAAGACAGGCTACATCAGCGAGGTCCACGGGCTCGCGGGCTACATATTCGCTATGGGCGATACCCTTTCCGTTGCGCTATACTTGAACGAGACGGGCAAGAACAAGGATGCCGACTGCAAGGACATGATGGATTCGATCTGGGTTTCGCTTGTCCGCTGGGCGAACGCCGGCAACGCTTCGTACATGAAGATGAAGGACATGTGGATTGCGGCGCAGGGAATTTCGGGTTTTCATGAACGGCTCGAATACTTCTCCCGCATGCTCCTGAAGATTCCCTATCGTATTGGTCCCATGGGCGAAGGAACGTTCGACCCTATCGAACCAAAACCGCTAGTTTATCTGGACTCTGTCGATTGCGTGACATACATGGAGCATGCGCTTGCCCTTGCGAACGCATCCCACGAGGATTCCCTCTTTAATGTACTGCAGCGCATCCGCTATTTCGATGGCAAAATTTCTTACCGCACCCGCAAGCACTACCTGCTTACGGACTGGGTGGGCGAAGGCAAGTTCTCCCGCGGAATCCGCATCAATGGCGATACGACAATCGTGCGCACCATGCCCAAGAAAAAGTTTTTCGCGTCTAAAAAGATCAAGTTCGATGACCCCGAGCCGCAGGTGCAGATAAATTATCTGACCCTCGAAAAGGCGAAGGAGTGGGCCTCTGTCGTACACGAAGGGGACCTGACTGTGCTTGGAGTCGCCTTCATCAGCAAGCTCGATATCATTGACGCCTACCATACAGGATTCATCGTGCTGAGGCCGGGGCAGGTCCCCATGCTGCGGCATGCATCGCAAATCCTCAAAAAGACCGTGGAATTGCCTTTTGCCGAATACCTCGAAACCGCCAAGAAAAAAGCTCTCGGTGTCTCGTTCTTCGAATTCGTGAAGCAGTAGCTTGTCCTAGTCGCCAAAATCGAAAGCGAGGATGGCGACCATCTCGTACTTGTCGGGCGAATCCGCGCAGTCGCTGCTTTCGAATGCCGTCCACGCATCGGGCGCCCAGCCGTAGGCTCCCATCGTGAGTTCCTTGCCAAGGGCTATTTCGGCGTTCTCGATTTCTTCCCAGCGGATGGGGGAGGCTGCCTTGTAGTAGCGCAGCATGCCGAGCGCGTCCATCGCTTCGGGATGCTCGTCGACGAGCCTGTAGGCGCAGGCCTTGAAGTTTTCTGCCTTAAGACGGATGACGCGGTAGAGACGTTTGCGCCCCAGGAATTTTGAAAGGTCTCCTCGGTGGACTTCGATTTTCGCATCGTGCCCAAAGAACACGGCGAGTTCACGGAATACTTCGGACTCCTCGTCCAGCAACGGGGAAAGTTGCTTGATTAGGGCGATTGCTTCTGCGTGGCGTGAATTCATGTGTTTTCCTGTGCGAGATTGTTTCATATATAACAAAAAAAAAGCCTTCCGATTCTGCCGAAGTAAGAAAAATAAATGATTTTTATTTTGTGACGGAGCCATTTTCCGTTGACAGTCCAATGGGCTGATTTTATATTTGCGCGCGGTTTAGGATGTTTGTTCAACAAGGTTGGCAATTTTCCCTTGTGAAAACAAGGCGCTGACTGCGACGAGAAAATCTGTTGGTTTGGAAATTTTCGAAGCGGTTGCTTGGGGTTAGAATGGAACTGATTAACGACAGTAGTCTGATGCTGCAGGTTATCAAGCTGTGCTGCATCGCGGGGTTTGCAGTGGCGACGCTTGCGTTTGTTTGTTTGCTCGCGCATCTTCACAAGGAAAAGCCTTTCGTCAAGCACAAGAAGGAAGAATGGGAAATCGCCTTCGAAAGGTGGCTGCACAGGCACCATGAAAAATCCCCCGGCATGCACCGAGGGATTTAGCAGAGAGTACATCTAATCCGAAAATGTTACGGGAGGGTGAACTGCTTCAGGAACGGCCAACCGACGTTGCCGTCGCCCTGTTCGTGGCCGCCGCCCTGCTTGGTGCAGAGAACGACCTTCGTGCCATCCTGGCAGTTGGAGTATTCGTCACAACCATTGGAGTTCTTGCTCGGGCTGCCCGTGCAGCCGTTCTTTTGGGCCCAGAACTTGAAGTTACCTTCGGCGCCCAAGAAGTTCAGACCGTCACCATAGCCACTGTCGCCACCCTGGTATTTGCAGACCGGGTCGTTTGTGCCACGGAACATGATGATGGAAATCGGACGAGTCGGGTTGCACTGGGCGCTGTTGGTCTTGTTCAAGTCCATAGCTGCAGGAGCGACTGCGGCGTAGACATCGGACATGAAGCAAGCCACGTGGTTGCTCATGCCGCCACCCATCGAGAAGCCGGCTGCGTACACGCGCTTCTTGTCGATGCAGGCGATTTCTTCGACAGCAGCGATCATTTCGCGAGAGAACTTGACGTCGTCATCGTCGGAGCAGCAGGGACCCACGTTCCAGCCCGGGCCCATCTTGCTAGCGTCCGCGGACTTGGTGCCATCGGGGTACAACGAGATTACGCCTTCTTTTTCCGTAAGGGACCTGTACTTCGTGTCGTTGAACTGACCGGAGCCGCTACCCATAACCGGGTGGTAGTCCACAAACAGGGGAACCGGCTTGTCGCCCTTGTAGGAATCCGGGATGTACATAATGAAGGTGCGCTTCTTGCCGTCGACCGTCACGCTCATGTTCTGCTTGCCGGCCTTGGCCGTCTTGCTGGAGCAATCGACCGGTGTGTCGTCCGGAGTCTTGCTGCTGGAAGAGACGACCTGCTTTTCGGAAGAAGAAGATACGGTCGGGTTGTTGTCACTGGAGCTTGAACTCGAGGGACGGACCATCTCGATGGTCACGCCGGTCTCGGTTTCGGCCTGCATCTGGTAGACAAAGTTGGCGTAGCCGTCAAGCGAGAACTGGAGGGATGGCAGTGTTTCGCCTTCCTTCTTGAGTGCGGTGACGCCCTTGTCGTTCACCATGAAGGTGCTGTTCTGGCTGTCCGCGCTGATGCGGATGAACTTCGTGCCGCGGGCAAGTTTGCCCATGTCTAGGGTGACGATTCCCTGGACGGTCTGAAGGTTGCTTTCCTTGAGGACCTTGCCCAGGGCGCTGATTACGGATACCTTGAGCTTATTCGCGTACACGTTGTAGAGGGTGAGGGTCGTGCCTTCCATGTGGATTGACATGTCCGCGGCCTTGGCTCCGGCGAGCGCATCGCTTCCGCCGCTGAGGCTGAACGTGCCGTCTTCGGCACTGGTGGTTTCGAAACCTCCGAAATTGAAGGTGCTGATTTTTACGCCGGCGAGCAAGCGGCCGGAGACCTTGGATTTTACCACTCCGTCGATACTCCAGGCAAAAGCCAGGCTGCTCGACATTGCTATTGCGCTAGCAACGCCTAAAAGTTTGGGAAAATGCATTTTTGACTCCTTTTTTTCCCAAACACCACATACTTACCGAAACATAATTTAAACCCTTTTATAGTCGGTCGGGGCTTGTGCCCTGTGTAAAGTTTTGTTTGTTGACATTTTGGTAATGGCAAATTTCGCAAAAAAGGGCCATTCCGCGTGTTGACATTTTCTGATGGGTGGAAAATTCCCGATTTTCGTTAAAAATGGCTTTTTTCACCGCCTGTGGACATTTGGATAATGCCGCCCTGTAAACTTTTGTCCGTGGATAAACTGTCCATAGAATAGTAGGCGGACCGTGAGATTTATGCCCGTGCGCAAGATAGTTTTATTCATGGCTTGCATGGGATGTGCTTGCCACATCAACATAAAAGGGATGTGGATATGAAAAATATTCTCTCAACAGCATCAAAGGTTGCTGCTGTCGCTCTTGCGGCAACAGCGTATTCTTTCGCAGGGCCCGGCTTGGCCGATGGCGCGGCAAAGTTCATTGGTAACATTACCCAGAGTAATAGTGTCGGCTCAGACTTTACTGCGCTCTGGAACCAAGCTACGGCCGAAAACGGCTGTAAGTGGGGTTCCGTCGAAGGTACTCGTGGCCGTTACAACTGGGGTGCCTGCGATGCTGCCTATAACTGGGCAAAGCAGAACGGGGGTCACTTCAAGTTCCACGCTTTGGTGTGGGGCTCCCAGTATCCGGGTTGGTTGAACGGCCTCAGCGTCGATGAAACCAAGAAGGCGATTACCGCCTGGTTCGATGCTGTTAAGGAACACTACCCTGAAATCGAGATGATTGACGTGGTGAACGAGGCTATCCGTACGGGCAACAACAGCTATCATTCTCCTTACGGCAAGAACAACAATATCATTCCGGCACTTGGCGGCGACAACAATGGTGACTACACCTTCGTGACGACGGCCTTCAAAATGGCGCGCGAACGTTGGCCGAAGGCTATCCTCATTTATAATGACTACAACACCGTCCAGTGGAACAAGGATCAGGGCATTCAGCTTATCCAGACCATCAAGAAAAACGGTGCTCCGGTCGACGCATATGGTTTGCAGGCCCACGACATGATGAGCCAGGGCGGTGGCCAGGGCGGTACCGGTGGCGGCGGCGTCTGCTTGAACATCAATACGCTCAAGAGCATTACCAAGGAAATCTGGGACAAGACCCAGACCCCGATG